>NZ_JAVDPZ010000007.1:0-177416 GCF_031453995.1 Nitrobacter vulgaris
ACTTCCGCCGCTTCGCCACCCGATACGACAGGCGAACAGAACACTTCACAGGCTTCATCAAGCTCGCAGCAGCCATGATATGGATGCGATGAATGTCGATCGGTTCTAGCACGCAGGCAGCGGCTCATGCCGCTCGTCGATAGCAGTGACGATGTCCTCAAGCATATTGTCGACGAATCGCCATCCCCGGAGCGCGTGCTGCTGTCGCGTCAGGAGTTGGCGCTCTTGCAGGCAACTCTCAATCAAATCCCGGAGCGGCCGCGCGAGGTGTTCCTGGCACGCCTCGAAGGCAAGACATTCGCCGAGATTGGCCGAACCATGGGCATCTCGCCGCAATCGGCGTTCAGCCAGATGCTCAAGGTCATGATGCACCTCAAGGCGGCGCTTGATCGGACGCACGAATAATTTTCTGCGTGCGTGAGATATCTCGCTCTCCAAATCGTCTCCAGATAATAGGAGCGCTATAGTTCAGCCGGTCCTGGGTCGTGTCCCAGGCCTGCCAAAGGAGCGTGTCTGATGGGGCCGGATCCCAATTGGACCGACGACAACGACTTCGGCGGAAATCTCGATCCGATATCGCAGGAGGCCGTGACGTGGTTCGCGACCATTCATGCTGACGAGGTGGCCAAGGCTGATCAGGTCGCTTTCCGCGCCTGGCTGCGACGGGACGAGCGCCATCGCGCCGCCTATGCGGAGGTCGAACGTCTATGGTCGGGAGCCGCAGAACTTCCGATCGTCCAGGCGCGCCGTCGCGCAAGACAGATGGCCATCACGCGCCGGACCCTCGGCAAAGGCGTGCTCGCTGCCATGGTCGGTGGGGGCGGCTGGGTCGCCTACCGACAGCATCCATTCGCGGACTACCGCACCGGCACCGGCGAACGCCGGACGGTAACCCTCGCCGACAATTCGACCGTGGAAATGGCCGGCGCGACAGCCCTGTCTGCCGATTTCAGTTCGCACCTTCGCCTGGTCACCTTGCATCAAGGCGAGGCTTTCTTCTCGGTTGCGCCCGAGAAATCGCGTCCATTCGTGGTTGAGGCGGCTGCAGGCCGCACGATGGCTGTCGGAACCTCATTCAATGTGGACTATATCTCCGACGACGACGTGCGCGTTACTGTCGCCCGGCATGCTGTAAACATCCGCGTCGGCGCGGCAGACGCGCGGTTGGACGCAGGATCGCAGCTCACATACAACCGCGAGAGCATCGGCGTTCCTCAGAGTATCGACCCGGCCTCGGAGCTTGGCTGGCGCGACGGCCGCTTGATATTTCTTTCGCAGCCGTTCGGACGGGTCATCGCCTCACTCAATCGCTGGCGGCGGGGCAGGCTGATGGTAATGGGAGCGGCCTTGGCCGCTCGTCCAGTCACGCTGATCATAGACCTCGAGAAATCAGGGAATATTCTCGCCACCCTTGAGGAGGCCCTTCCGATCCAGGTCGTCAATGTGACCCCCTATCTGACCCTTGTATTCGATGCCTGACGCCGCTCAGAAAAAAAGTTCGCGCCCAATCGGATAATCGCAAGTCTGCTTCGTCTAACCCAGTGGGGACGTCGGCATCATGCCGGCGTTAATCTGATGACGGAGCGCGACGATGGCGGGGCGGACTATTTCGAGGGTCAAGGCGACCAGGCTGATGACTTTGCTTGGGTCGTCGTCGATCGCCGTCCTGCTGCTGTCAGCTCCATCCGCATTTGCGCAGACTGCGTCTGCACCCGCTGTGGACACCATGCAACGGTCGATCACTTTCGCGATCCCGTCGCAGTCCTTGGCGACCGGCATCGTGGCCTTCTCGCGCGCCGCCGGCGTCGATCTCGTATTCGATGGCGCGGTGCCGAGCGGAGCGCGCACGCCGGGCGTCTCGGGCACACTCACCGTGCGCGAGGGCGTCAACCGATTGCTGGCCGGCACCGGACTGACCGCGCGGCTCACTGGCGCCCGCACGGTCCAGATCGTCAATCCTTCATCGGCTAGCGTTGGCGCGATGCCGGCCGGTGCGGTTGCGCTCGACACGATCGACGTGCAGGGCGAGAACCCATTGGGCCCCGTTAACGGGTATGTTGCCAATCAGAGCATGACCGGCACCAAGACCAACACCCCGATCATCGAGACGCCGCAGTCCATATCGGTGATCGGTAGGGAGCAGATTCGGGATCAGAACATCAACGCCAAGTTCGACGAAACGCTGCGCTACACGGCCGGTGTTTTCGGGGGTACGGCCGGCAGCGATCCGCGCAACGACTGGTTTCAAATTCGCGGATTCCAGGTGCAGGAACAAAGCACGTTTCTGGACAGTTTGCAGCTGACGTCCATGTCTTTCGCTACCTGGAAAATCCAGCCGTTCGGTCTGGATCGCGTTGAGGTTCTGCGCGGCCCCTCAGCCATCCTTTACGGCGGGTCCGGCCCTGGCGGCATCGTGAACGCCGTCAGCAGGTTCGCTGGTGAAGAGCCCACTCACTATATCGAGGCCGGCGTCAACAATTTCGGCAATGCCTACACCCAGTTCGATGTCGGTGGTCCTCTAAATGCAGGAAACGACGGAAAACTCTTTTATCGGATCGTCGGTCAGATCCGCGGCGGAGGCACGCAGGTCAACTTCATCAACGACGATAATTATTTCCTCCAGCCGTCGCTGACATGGATGCCGGATATCGATACGCGACTGACGATCTACGCTCAGGCGTCACACAACGTGACGCGCGGTCTGAACTTCCTTCCCTATGAAGGTACGGTGGTGAACGCTCCATTCGGTCGGATACCTACCAATCTCTTCGCCAGCGAACCAAGCATGGATACGCAACGCCGCGATCAGGCGATGGTCGGCTATCAGTTTGAGAAGCATCTGTCGGAAAACGTGACGTTCCGTCAGAATGCCCGTTATGGGTATGTGGACCTTTATAACGCGACGATGTTCGGAGGTGGATACTTAACCACGCCCGCCGCCGCAGATCTCTATCGAGATAGTTTTCTGGTGCGCAGCAAAGCGAGCCAGGCCAATATGGACAGTCAGCTCGAATCTCGATTCGAAACCGGCCCGGTGTCTCATAAGGTTCTCGGCGGGTTCAACGTGAAGCGCTTCACCCTTGATGATATGCAGGGTATTGAAGAGGGCTTGCCCATAAATCTGGTCAATCCTGTCTACACTCCGACCGCACCATTTAGCGGTGCGCCATATCGCGATGCGCATGTAACTCAGAACCAGGTCGCACTCTATCTTCAGGATCAGATCAAGTTCGATCGCTTGACGCTCGTCCTGTCGGGCCGCAACGATTGGGTTGGCACAATCGATAACGATCTTGCCAGGTCGTATCAGACCCGAGAGGACAGCAAGTTTTCCGGTCGCGGTGGCATTATTTATAATTTTGACTTCGGCCTGGCTCCTTACGCTTCGTATGCAACCAGTTACAATCCGATCATCGGCATCAATGGCGCCACCGGAAATATCCTCCTGCCGCAAACGGCCGTGCAATCTGAAGTTGGATTGAAATATCAACCGACGGGGCTTAACGCACGTTTCGGTGTGGCGCTATTCGATCTGAAACGCCAAAACGCGCTGACGACCGATCCGAACAACCCGCAACTGCAGATTCAAAACGGCGAGGTCACGTCCCGCGGCCTGGAACTGGAGGCCGTTGCCAACATCACGCGCGATTTCAAGATCACGGCCAGCTATACCAATTTCAATTTCTTTGTGAGCAGGGACCTGGACGCATCGCTGATTGGAACAGTGCCGGTCAGCACTCCGCGTGAACTCGCGTCGCTGTGGACTGACTACACCTTCCGCGAAGGAGCGCTAAGCGGCTTTGGCTTGGGAGGCGGCGTCCGATACGTCGGATCGTCTTTTGCGAATACTGCGAATACCCTTACCGTGCCAGCCGTGGTCCTTGGTGATCTGGCGGTTCATTATGAATGGGGGGATAACTGGCGGGCCGCAGTTAACTTCATCAACGTCGCCGACACGATCTATGTCGCGACATGCTCGAGTTCGGATTCGTGCTTCTACGGCGACCGGCGCCGCATCACGGGAAGCCTCTCGTACAAGTGGTAGCAGGCAGACGACCACCAGAAGCTGGACCTTTTGTCCGAAAAACCGGCAGCAGGCCACGAGAGTCCTTCACCGCTTCACGGAAACGGTGAGGCTCCATCTTTTGATCTGAGGCGTTTTCATCACGCGAACCGGTATCTCGGGGTCAAGCCCGAGGACATGCTTCGCTCGAAACGCTATAACACCAGCCGAGAGTGAAGGTTTCCGATGATTACCGTTCCACAGCGGGCGACGGGTTGATCGCGCGTTTGACCCACTGACCAAGGACATATGACACCACGAATATGGCCGTAGCGATCAACGCGATCGTTAAATCCGCGGCCTCGTCTTTAAGCGCCTTGGCCAGAATGTAGACGCCGGCGAGCCCGACTCCAAAGACAGCTAGCGAGGCGACTTCGGCAATAAATTTCCGGGTCAATTTTGTTTCCATGGGGATAGACTCTGGATTTGTGAGAACAATGCGGAATTGCCATCGCGCAGGGTCATGAGCCGATCGGGCTCCCCAATATAGAGCCTTTCCGCTCCTTACGGAATCAGAAGCAGAGCTCTATGAGTTGATTTGGCGCGTTTTCTTCATGCGAACCGGTAACCACTTCGCTCGAAAACGCTATAGAACATCACCGATGAAATATCGACGCCATTCTGGTTCGTAATCTCAAATAGCAATGAGATGAGTTGAGCCTGGCATGGCAGGTTCGCCTGCATCTATTCGTTTGATCGACGCCGTAATTCTTGATTGCCGGTCCGCTTACCTCTCATCCCCGGCGAAGCCATAAGTCCGACTCATTGCAGCCGATGGTAGCGGATGGCAAACTCCAGGCCAGCAGCAATGTTGATTCCGCTTGGTCGCGCGTTCAAATCCGATGGCGGGAGAGGAGAGCTGAATGGCCGGACTGTATTTCGAGCAGTTTTCCGTCGGGCAGAGGTTCGTTCACGAAATTCGGCGAACCGTCACCGACATGGACAATGTTCTGTTTTCCTCGCTCACCTGCAATCCGGCTGCGGTGCACATTGATCACGAATATGCCAAATCGACTGAATTCGGTAAACCTCTGATCAATTCCATCTTTACGCTGGGTCTCATCATTGGCCTTTCAGTGCAGGACACAACTCTCGGAACCACGGTCGCAAACCTCGGTATGGAGGAAACCAGGTTTCCGCGTCCGGTATTCGCGGGCGATACGTTGCGCGCGGAATCGAAAGTGGCTTCGGTTCGCGCCAGCAAGTCGCGTCCAACGCAGGGTATCGTCACGTTCGAGCATCGCGGATACAATCAGCGAGATGAGGAGGTGGTGTTTTGCCGCCGCAACGCGCTGATGATGCGGAGGCCGGCATGAAGTGGCGCTCGCTTCTTTTCGTCCCGGCCGACAGCGATCGCAAGTTGGCGCGGGCCAACACCTGCGGCGCGGATGCGCTTGTCCTTGATCTGGAAGACTCTGTCGCGCCCGGCCGCAAGGCGGTCGCGCGTGACGCAGTGAAGAGCTTTCTCGGTGCGACTGCTCGAGATTGGACGTTTCTGGTGCGGATCAACGCGCTCGGAACGGGCCTGACGCTGGCTGATCTTGCGGCTGTCGTCCGCCCCGGGCTGGACGGCATCCTGATTCCGAAGGTCAACGGCATTCAAGACGTCGAGCAGATCTCGCACTATGTCGATGTTCTGGAGGTGGCCGCGGGCATTCCGCCAGGGCATGTGAAGCTGCTGGCTATCGCCACCGAGACGCCGGCTGCGATGCTTGGCTTTGCCAGCTACGTCAGGCGGAATCCAGGTGCGAGCGCAAGGCTTGCGGCCATGACATGGGGCGCTGAAGATCTCAGCACCGCGCTTGGCGCGCTGACCAATAAAGAGCCGAACGGCGATTGGACATCTCCTTATCAGATTGCACGTGCCCAATGCCTTTTTGCGGCTAACGCGGTCGGCGTTCTTGCACTTGATACGCTGTACAGTGATTTCAAGGATCAGGCGGGCCTCGCCGAGAGTTGCCGTGTCGCCCGCCGCGACGGATTCGTCGGGCGACTTGCGATCCATCCGGACCAGGTTGCCACGATCAACGCCTGCTTCACTCCATCCGAAGCCGATCTGGCGCACGCCCGCCGCGTCGTCGCTGCCTTCGCCAGTCAACCTGATGCCGGCGCGGTGGGTATCGAAGGCAAGATGTATGACATTCCGCACCTGATCGCGGCGAAGCGGGCATTGGCCTCGGTCGGCGAGGCCGTCGACGATCCAAGCGTCAAGACTTGCAATCGTATTTGACGGTGTCTCTTCTAGCTTATCTGGAATGCTGACGCCGGGATGGTTGCAGCATCAAAGATTGGCGTCGGTAATGGCGGCGTACACCATGGTGCGAAGCTCTCGGCGGATCGGATACGCGCTCGAGGGTATCACCTGCGTCATGAAGATAGTGATCAGGTCTTCCGCTGGGTCGATCCAGAACGAGGTCGTTGCAGCGCCGCCCCAGGCGTATTCACCGGGGCTGCCGGCTATTAGCGTCTTTGCCGGGTCCATGGTGACGGAGAAGCCGAGGCCGAAGCCGATGCCGGCGTAGGTCGCTTCCGCAAACATCGATCGTGACATGTCCGGCAGATCGCGGTTGCCGGGCAGGTGATTGGTCGTCATCAGCGCCAGCGTTTTCGGCCCGATCAGCCTGACGCCGCCGTTGAGCAGCGCCTGGCAGAACGTGAGATAGTCGGCAGCCGTCGAGCACAGGCCGCCGCCTCCCGAGATGAAGCTGGGCAGCGAGAGAAAAGGGCTCTTGGCGGGATCATCCTGCAACGTCAGTCCGCTCTTCGCATCCGGCGAATGAGCCGACATCATGCCGCCGACCGTCGCATTGTAGCAGGCCGCGAGCCGTTGCGCCTTGTCAGCCGGCACGAAGAAGTCGGTGTCGGCCATTCCTAACGGATCAAAAATGCGCTCTTTCAGGAATTGTTCGAAGGAAATGCCGCTGATCTTGCCCACGAGGTAGCCGATCACGTCCGTGGAGACCGAGTAATTCCAGGCTTCGCCCGGCGAGAATTCCAGCGGAATGTCGGCAAGGCTTGCGATCATCGAATCAAGCGTGCCCGCAGGGTCGAGCGTGCCGATCTGCTTGTCGCGATACGCCGCGTCGACGTTGGTTCGCTGCTGGAAACCGTAAGTCAGCCCGGATGTATGACGGAGCAAGTCAATGATCTGCATGGGCCGCGTCGGCGGTTTGGTCATGAAGGCAGGCGCGGTGCCCGCCTGAAACACGCCAAGGTTCTTCCACTCGGGAATATACTTGTGAACCGGCTCGTCGAGCGCAACGAGGCCTTGCTCCACCAGCATCATGAAGGCGACCGACGTGATCGGCTTGGTCATGGAATAGATGCGGAAGATGGTGTCGTCCTTCAGCGCCACCCGGCGTTCGAGATCGGCAAAGCCCTGCACAGAATTGTGCACGAGGTTGCCGCGGCGATACACCATCAGCTGTGTGCCCGGAAACCGGCCGGCATCGATATATCGCCGCTTCAGATGGTCATCGATGCGCTGGAGCGCGGCGCCGGACATCCCTGAAGCTTCGGGAGAGCCGGGATTGAGGGCTGTCATCTGGGATTACTCCGGGGCAGGGGGCAAATTGGATAGCTCACGGCGTTCTACGGACGCAATGTGTCGCATTACCCGATCGTTTGCGAACCGCGGATCCGTGAGGAGTGGCAATCTGCGGCAGGTTCGTGCAAGAAAACGGCGCGGAGCGAAGCTCGCGGCAGAAAGATAACACTTGGGAGGCGATATGACGGACGTTCAGATCATTCCAAGCTGGTCGGTTTGACGAATGGTAGAAGCACCGATTCTGATCGTCGGCGCCGGCCATGCCGGCTTTCAATTAGCGGCGTCGTTGCGTCAGGCCGGGTACGAGGGACCCGTCAGCCTCATCAATGACGAGCCGCATCTGCCCTATCAGCGGCCTCCGCTCTCGAAAGCCTATCTGAAAGGCGGCGGTGGTCCTGATACGGTGATGTTCAGGCCGGAGAAATTCTATCACGATCAGCGCATTGAGCTGATTTCCGATCGCGTCGTCGCCATCGACCGCAGCGCACTTCAACTCGTCTGCGCCTCCGGTGCTTCCCGCGCTTACAAGCACCTTGTACTGGCAACGGGCGCGCGCAACCGCCTGCTCGACATCCCCAACGCCGGTCTGAAGGATGTCCTCTATCTCCGATCGCTCGACGAAAGCGAGATGCTGCGGCAGCTCTTTCCTACCAGGCAGCGAGTGGTGGTTGTCGGGGCGGGCTTTATCGGTCTCGAATTCGCGGCGACCGCGCGGGCGAAGGGCCTCGAGGTCGATGTCGTGGAGCTTGCGCCTCGCGTGATGGCGCGTGCGGTCACGTCGGAGATTTCGGAGTTCTTTCAGCGCCGCCACAGCGAGGCAGGGATTCGGATTCATTTCGGAGTGCAGGCGACGAGCATCACCAGCAACGAAGGTCGTGTGACAGGCGTTACCCTGAGCGACGGCAGGCCGATCGCAGCCGATCTCGTGGTCGTCGGCGTCGGCGTTTTGCCCAACGTCGAATTGGCGGCAGAGGCTGATCTTCCGGTGGCCTCCGGCATCATTGTCGATGAGCACCTGCTCACGGCCGATCCTAATATTTCAGCGATCGGCGATTGTGCGTTGTTTAAGAGCGTGCGCTTTGGTGCGCCGCTGCGGCTCGAATCCGTGCAGAATGCGGCCGATCAGGCTCGCTGCGTGGCGGCGCGGCTGACGGGTGATATGAAAAGCTATGACGGATTCCCGTGGTTCTGGAGCGATCAGGGGCCTGACAAGCTGCAGATCGCGGGCCTGACGACCGGCTACGATCAAGTCGTCGTGCGTGGCGACGCCGGGCAGGGGTCATTCTCCGCCTTCTGTTACAAGAACGGTCGCCTGATCGGAATCGAATCGGTCAATCGCGCCTCGGATCACGTCTTCGGCCGCCGCTTTCTGGCTGTGAACGGTTCGATCCCGCCGGAGCAGGCTGCCGATCCTGCTTTCGATCTGAAGCGGGCGCTTGCGTGAAATTCTGCCGACAATGGGGACATCGCCTGTCCCATGACAGGCTCGATAACCGGAGTGTCTATTGAACCATCGCACCATTCATCGAGCGGCAGTGATACTTTTATACGGCCTATATCTGGGTGGCGGATGTTATCGTTTGGTGGCGTGGCTATACTGTTCACAATCATGAAGTCATAGCAGACGGCAACTCGTCTCTCGGCGAGGCATATCCCGCAAATCAAAGGCCTGGGCACAGTCGCGAACCAGGATCACGAAGGAGAGAACGATGACGGTTTACGCCGGCCCGGTCTTCGACATGGCGGTTCAGCAGTTCGGAGTCATCGCCAATCATCTCTCCATCCCGATGGACGAGCGAGAGCGTATCCTGATGCCGAAGCGGGCCATCACGATTTCCTGCCCGGTTCATCGCGATGACGGATCGATTGCGGTCTTCGAGGGATACCGCGTGCAGCATCATCTCACGCTAGGTCCGACAAAGGGCGGAACGCGCTTTGCGCCGTGCGTGGATATCGGCGAGGTAGCGGCACTCGCCATCTGGATGAGTTGGAAATGCGCGCTGGTCGGATTGCCTTATGGCGGAGCCAAAGGCGGCGTCAGGGTCGATCCCCAATCGATCTCAATCCGCGAATTGGAAGGGCTATCGCGCCGTTACATGCAGGAGATGATTCCGTTCGTCGGGCCGCACACCGATGTAATGGCCCCGGACATGGGCACTAATGAGCAGGTGATGGCTTGGTTCATGGATACCTACTCCATGTATCAGGGCCGCACCGTCACGGAGATCGTCACCGGAAAGCCCGTAAGCTCGGGCGGCACGCTGGGGCGTCGCGAGGCTACGGGCCGCGGCGTCGCCCATCTCACCCGCCGCGTCATGAACGAACTCGGCATCGCGTTCGGTAGTGCGACCGCCGTCGTTCAGGGCTTTGGCAACGTTGGATCCCATGCGGCTCTCGAGCTTTACAACTCGGGCGTCAAAATCATCGCGGTGAGCGATCACACCGGTGCGCTTTATGACAGGAAGGGTCTGGATATTCCCGCGCTACTGCGCCACGCCGGGACGCATGGAAGTATCGCAGGATATTCCAATCAGCTTCAGTACGATCCCGCGGCGATCCTGACGCTACCGTGTGATGTGCTCGTTCCCGCCGCGGTGGAACGCGTGATTGATGCACATATCGCCGAGAACCTGAAATGCCGCGTTTTGGCCGAGGGCGCCAACGGGCCAACGACGCCTGAAGCGGATCTGATCCTGGAGACGCGTCAGCATGAGATTTTTCTGATTCCCGACATCCTCTGCAATTCCGGTGGCGTGGTGGTGAGCTATTTCGAATGGGTTCAGGATCTACAGCAACTGTTTTGGGAAGAAGACGAGGTGACGCGCCGCGAATATCAGATCCTGGATCGCGCCTTCGGGCAGATGGTCGATCGTGCGAAAAAGGACAATATCTCGCATCGCACCGCGGCAATGGCGCTCGGCGTAGAGAAAGTGCGGGCTGCGAAGGCAACGCGGGGACTTTTTCCGTAAACCTCTGACCGGACAGCCGCATCTACAGTTCTCCGGTATCGGGGGACCAAGCCCCTCGATCATTTTCGTTTTAATTGAAATGATGCGATGCAACATTTCTCTTGACTAAGATAGAGTGAGTGCTTACTCACGTCCCATGAGCAATCTGCGAATGACCAGCGATGTACGGCGGGAGTTGATCCTGAGCGCTGCGAAACGGTGTTTCGCGCATAACGGGTTCGCCGGTACGACAACCAAGAGCGTTGCGACCGCCGCCTCGATTTCCGAGGCGTTACTGTTCAAACACTTTCCCACCAAGGCCGCGCTCTATGCCGAAATTCTGGCTGAAGCCTGCCAGGCCGATCCGGCGCTGCATCGCTTGCTTGATCGCGAGCCTTCAACCGAGACGCTCGTCATTCTTATCCGCGGCATGGTCAAGCACTTCCTGAATGCCTCGGCTTCGCCGGATCAACAGGAGGCGCAGCGTCTGCGTCTCATGGTTTCAAGTCAGCTTGACGATGGTGAATTTGCCCGATTGCTATACAAAAAAATCCGAGACCTGATTGGCCAAGCTTTCACGGCCTCACTTGAGCGCGCGATTGCCGCCGGGGATGCGGTGCCGGTCGGGCGCGAGCCGCTCAATCTGTTTTGGTTTGCGCATCATACCGTTCTCATGATGGTTCTAACTGACCTTCCCTCCGTTCCAACCCTGTCATACGGCAGCGGACCCGACCTGGAGCGGCAGATTTGTGAGTTCATTCTTCGAGGGGTTGGTCTGAATGCAGCGGCAATTGCCTTGCATCTGGACCGGGAAGCTGTATTCAACGCCGCCCAAACGTCGGCCGCAGAAAGTGCATGACATGACGGTAAGAAGGGAAGGCAATACCGGCGACAAGACCATCGCACCGCCGCGTGAACTGGACGAGAAGCCTCGCACGCGCCCGGTGCGCATGATGCGCTGGTTTGTCATTGTAGGCGTACTGCTCGCGTTGCTCGTCGGCGGGTTGGTCGGATTCAACGCGTTCCGCGCGCACATGATCGCGCAGTTCTTCGCCAACAACAAGCCGCCGGCGGTGACGATCAGTGCGGTCGAGGCGAAGTCCGAGGTGCTGCCGAACCTGCAGCGTGCGGTCGGCAGTCTGGCCGCGGTGCATCAGGTCAACGTCACCTCCGACGTCAGCGGCCGTATCACCGACATCCTGTTCACCGCCGGCAGTCGCGTCACCAAGGGCACGCCGCTGGTGCAACTGTTCGACAAGCCGGAGCAAGGCGATCTGGCCAATTACAAGGCCCAGGCGACGGTGGCCAGGCTCGCGCTGGATCGGGCGAAGCAACTCGCTGCACGTCAGGTCGGCGCACAGGTAACGGTGGACACGACGCAGGCCGCGTTCGACCAGGCCAATGCCGGCATAGCCAAGACCGAGGCGATCATTTCGCAGAAGCTGGTGCGCGCGCCGTTCGATGGCGTGCTCGGCGTGCGTCAGGTGGAGGTAGGACAATTCCTCACTGCCGGCACACAGGTCGTGTCGCTGACCGATCTGTCGACGCTGTTTGCGAACTTCACCGTCACTGAAAAGGAAAGTGGACGGCTTTCCGTCGGCCAGACGGTGCGGGTGTCGGTCGATGCCTATCCGGGCAAAAAGTTCGAGGGCAGGATCACGACCATCGAGCCTCAGATAGCCACCGAAACCCGCAACATCCGTGTCCAGGCCACTATCGCCAACCCCGACGACATCCTTAAACCCGGCATGTTTGCCGATGTCATCGTGGTGCTGCCGGAGAAGCCGCCGGTTATCACGGTCGCGGAAACCGCAGTCGAGTACACCCTGTATGGCGACTCCGTCTATCTCATCAAGGAGAAGAAGGAGGATGACGGCAAGACCAGCTTGACTGTCGAACGCACCTTCGTGCGCACCGGCGATCGGATCGATGGCCGCGCTGTCATTGAGAAAGGGCTGCAGCCGGGCGACAAGGTCGCTGCGGTCGGCCAGCTCAAGCTGCAGTCGGGCGCCGCGGTCGAGATTTCGAAGGATCCGCTGCCGCAGATTCCGGAGAAACCGCCGCTGAACTGATTTCAGAAACGGGTCCGCCAAGGCGGCCCCGCATCGATTGAACGTCTCGCGGTTGTGCTTCGATCCACGGAGCGGCCACGCGTCAACGGAGCGCCTGCATGGCATTCACGGACATCTTCATCAAGCGGCCGGTATTGTCGGTCGTCGTCAGCCTGCTGATCCTGCTGATCGGCATGGCGGCGGCCTACAATTTGCCGGTCCGGCAGTATCCGAAGCTGTCCAACACCGTGATCACCGTCACCACGGCGTATCCGGGCGCGTCGCCGGATTTGATGCAAGGTTTTATCACCACGCCGATCGAGCAGGCGGTCGCGTCGGCCGAGGGCGTCGACTACATCACCTCGTCCTCGACCCAGAGCCAGAGCCAAATCAAGGTCTACGTCAAACTGAACTTTGATCCGAATGCGGCGCTCACTGAGGTTTTGTCGAAGGTCAATTCGGTGAGATACCTGATCCCGAAGGAAGCCAACGACCCGGTGATTTTGAAGTCCACCGGTGAAACTACGGCGGTGATGTATATCGGCTTCTCGAGCGACGAACTCTCTGGTTCGGCTATCTCCGATTACTTGACGCGCGTGGTGCAGCCGATCCTTTCGACCGTGGACGGCGTGGCTTCGGCCGACATCCTCGGCGGCCAGACCTTCGCGATGCGGGTGTGGCTCGATCCGATAAAGATGGCCGGACGCAATGTGACCACCACGGAAGTCGCCCTCGCGATCGCCGCTAACAACTTCCAGGCGGCGGCGGGGCAGACTAAAGGCTACTATACGATCTCCAACGTTTCGACCAATACCGACCTGCAAAGCGTCGAGCAGTTCAAGCGCATGACGGTGAAGGCCAAGGACGGCGGCTTTGTGCGCATGGAAGACATCGCCCAGGTGGAGCTTGCGGCGCAAAGCACGAACGCCAGCGTTGCTTTCAGCGGACAGCGCGCGATCTTTATCGGCGTGCAGGCAACCCCGCAGGGCAACCCGCTGAATATCGTCTCCGGAGTGCGGGCGCTGTTTCCGGACATCGAGCGGAATCTTCCTCCCTCGATGAAGATGAAAGTGGCTTACGACTCGACCAAGTTCATTACCTCCTCGATCCATGAAGTGCAGAACACGCTGATCGAGGCGGTTCTCATCGTTATCGTCGTGATCTTCCTGTTTCTCGCCTCGCTGCGTTCGGTCATCATTCCGGTGGTAACGATCCCGCTGTCGCTGATCGGCGTCTGCGCACTGATGATGGTGGCGGGATTCAGCTTCAACCTGTTGACGCTGCTGGCGATGGTGCTTGCGATCGGCCTCGTGGTCGATGACGCCATCGTGGTGGTGGAAAACATCCACCGCCATCTCGAGGAGGGCAAGACGGCGGTTCAGGCGTCCTTGCAGGGCGCGCGCGAAATCGTCGGCCCGGTCATCTCGATGACGATCACGCTGGCCGCGGTGTATGCGCCGATCGGCTTCCTCGGCGGTCTCACCGGCGCGCTGTTTCGCGAATTCGCTTTCACCCTGGCGGGGGCGGTGATCGTCTCCGGCGTCATCGCGCTGACACTGTCGCCGATGATGTGCTCGGTGCTGCTCAAGCACGGCGGGCAGGGGTGGTTCGCCACCAAGGTCGACAGGATATTCAGCTCGGTTACCGATTGGTACGGCCGGAAGCTGGATCGCGCGCTCGACTACCGGCCGGTGACGGCGCTATTCGCGGTGACGATCCTCGGGCTGGTCGGCTTTCTCTACATGAACACCTCGACGGAGCTGGCGCCCGAAGAGGATCAGGGCATCGTGTTCGCGGTCATCAAGGCGCCGAAATACGCCAACATCGACTACATGGATTTTTACGGTAACAAGCTCGATAAGGCATATGCGGAGTTTCCCGAGACCGACCTGCGCTTCGTGATCAACGGCACCAACGGCATCAACGATGGCATCGCCGGCATGTTGTTGAAACCGTGGGACGAACGCAAGCGCTCCGCAATGACCATCAAGCCGCTGGTGCAGGCTGAAATCAGCAAGGTTGAGGGCGTGAACGCTTTCGCCTTCAACCGGCCGCCGCTGCCGGGCGGTCCGGGCGGTCTGCCGGTCCAGATGGTGCTCTACAGCACATCCAGCTTCCAGACGGTCTATGAGGAGATGATTAAACTCAAGGAGGCGGCGAAGAAGAGTGGCCTCTTCATCGTCAGCGATAGCGACCTCGACTACAACCAGCCGGTAGTGCGCGTCGCTATCGATCGGACCAAGGCGAACGACCTCGGCGTCACCATGCAGCAGCTCGGCGGGACGCTGGCGACGTTGCTCGGCGGCAACTATGTGAACCGGTTCAACCTCCAGGGGCGCTCCTATCAGGTGATCCCGCAGGTGCCGCGCGGCGAGCGCCTGTCGCCGCAATCCCTCGATGGGTATTACGTGCCGGGAGCCGGCGGCCAGCAGATTCCGCTGTCCACGCTGGTCTCGATCAAGACTGAAACCGATCCCAATGCGCTGACCCACTACAACCAGCTGAATGCGGCGACCTTCCAGGCCGTGCCGATGCCGGGCGTGACGGTGGGCAAGGCCGTGGAGTTCCTCGAACAGCAGGCGAAAAACCTGCCGAAGGGATTCAGTCACGATTATCTCGCCGACGCACGACAATACGTCACGGAAGGCAATCAGCTCGCGATTGCCTTCGGCTTCGCACTCATCATCATCTTCCTGGTGCTGGCGGCGCAGTTCGAAAGCCTGCGTGATCCGCTCGTCATCATGATTAGCGTGCCGATGGCGATTTTGGGTGCGCTGATTCCGTTGTTCTTCGGTATCGCGACGATCAACATCTATACTCAGGTAGGCCTGCTGACGCTGATCGGCCTAATCAGCAAGCACGGCATCCTGATGGTCGAATTCGCCAACGAGCTTCAGCTCAACGAGAAGCTCAGCAAACGGTTGGCCATCGAGAAAGCGGCGCGGGTCAGGCTGCGTCCGATTTTGATGACGACCGCGGCGATGGTTACAGGTCTGCTGCCGCTGCTGACGGCGTCGGGAGCGGGCGCGGCGAGCCGGTTCTCGATTGGCCTTGTCGTCGTGGCCGGCATGATGATCGGAACGCTGTTCACCCTGTTCGTGCTTCCGGCTGTCTATGTCGCGATCGCGACCGATCATCTTAGCGGCACCAAGTCTGAACGTCGCAGGCAGATCGCTGAATTCGACATGGAGTCGAACGCCCTGCGACCGACGTGAGGATCGAAAATGTATCAGCGGTCATGATTTGCCGCGTTCACCGTGTCAGTCCCATCATCCCCGGCTCTTTGCATGTTCGCGAGGTCGGAGAACCACTGGCCACAACCGGGCGGTTTGCGCACCTGAACTTCAATACTTAAGTCTGAAGGACAACGTTCGGCAAAGCCGTGCGATTTTTGCGTTCGGAGAGCCGCGTGGCGCTAATCAAATCCGATGTTCTGGTCTTGGGTGCGGGAATTGTCGGCGTTTCCGCGGCGCTGCATCTTCAGAAGCGCGGGCGCGATGTCATCCTTGTCGACCGGCATGAAAGGGCCGGCGAGGAGACGAGCTACGGAAACGCTGGCTTGATCGAATGCGCGTCGGTTTTCCCGTACGTGTTTCCTTACGATCTGCGGCAGGTTCTGCGCTACGCGCTGAACCGGTTTCCCGAGGCGCATTATCGGTTTCGCGATCTGCCTGCTTTTTTGCCGTGGTTGATTCGTTATATTTTTGCATCCTCGCCTGAACGCGCGTTCCGCAGCGCAATGGCGGCGTTACCGCTGATTCAGCGCAGCCTTGTCGAGCATGAAACTCTGATCGCAGAAGCAGGCGTGCCCCAGCTTCTGCGCCGGACCGGCTGGATCAAGCTGTTCCGCTCGAACGCGACGCTGGACAAGGGCATCGCGGACCTCGAGCGCGTTCGTCGGTATGGCGTCGAAGGAGATGTTCTCGATGCCAAGGGGATCGCCGCACGCGAGCCGAATTTGTCGGGAACGTTCGCCGGTGCGATTCACTGGCCGGCGCCGGGCTTTATCCCGGATCCGGGCGCGCTGACGAAAGCCTATGCGGCGTTGTTCATGCGCCGAGGCGGCCGTTTTGTTGCGGCCGACGCGCGTACGCTGACGCAAAGTCAGGCGGCATGGCGCATCGAGGGCCCGAACGGAGCGCTGATGGGGCGCGAGGCCGTGATTGCCCTGGGGCCGTGGTCGGATGATGTCTTCCGCGGATTCGGCTACAACATGCCGCTCGGCATCAAGCGCGGTTATCACCTGCATCTGGCGCCGCGCGGCAATGCGGTGCTCAATCGTCCTGTTCTCGATTCGGATCTCGGCTATCTGTTGGCGCCGATGAATCAGGGCATCCGCCTGACGACCGGTGCGGAGTTCGCGCGGCGCGACGCTCCTCCGACCCCGGTGCAGATTGAACGGGCGCTGCCTCTGGCGCGCGAGTTGTTTCCCCTGGGTGAGGCGATCGATGCGACGCCCTGGATGGGGAGACGTCCGTGTATGCCTGATATGCTGCCGGTGATTGGAAAGGCGGCCCGCCATGCCGGATTGTGGTTCAATTTTGGACACCAGCATCACGGTCTGACCCTGGGTCCGGCAACAGGCCGGCTGCTGGCCGAAATGATGACGGGTGCCGCGCCGTTTGCAGACCCGAGACCGTTTGCCGCGGAACGCTTTCGCTGAATATTGGTCTGCGCCGCCGCACCGTTGCCGTGATGACTTGCGCCACAGGCGTCTCCATAGCGATACTGCGCCGCGTCGGCACATCTAAGGAGCGCTCCATGAAGGTGAATATAGAGTTCGAGTGTACACCCCTTGAGGCCCGTCAGTTTTTGGGGCTTCCGGACGTCCAGCCGATGCAGAATGCCGTGATGGACCAGCTTCAGCAAAAGATGGCGGAAAACATCGACAAGTTCTCGCCCGAAGCAATCATGCAAAACTGGTTTGATCCCAAGATGGCGGAGCGCTTCCAGGATATGTTCGTTAATATGTCGGGACTCGGGGCCGTACGGACAAAAGATAAAAAGTAGAGAAGCTTATCGCATTGGTTTCATTATAATATCGACTGTTGCGACTTCCGCACGCGCCACCATGCCGGGTGAGCATCCTCTCAGTTCGCCGGTCGGACTTAAGATCTGGCCGCTCATCTTTTGTGCATCGAACGGCCAGCATTTCTTGCATCGCAGCACGAAAATTGCGACTGAAGAACCGACTTTTCAGGAGCAGCGCGATGTCCAGTCTGATGCCGTTACCTCGTGCAGGTCAGCCGGAGTCTGACGCCGCCGTCCTTGATGCAAGGCTGCGCGACGATATCCGGCTGCTCGGGCGCATTCTCGGCGATACCGTGCGCGATCAGGAAGGACCGGATGTGTTCGATCTTGTCGAACACATCCGGCAGACTTCGATTCGTTTTCACCGCGATGACGATAAGCCCGCGCGGCGCGAACTGGAAGCCATCCTCGACGGCATGTCGACGGAGGAGACAGTCCTCGTCGTCCGCGCCTTCAGCTATTTTTCGCATCTTGCTAACATCGCCGAAGATCAGAACAATATTCGCCAGATGCGCAGTCAGACCCTTGCAGGCGGGGAGCCGCACCAAGGTCGGCTGTCGCACACGCTTGCTTGCGCCCGTGAGGCCGGGTTCAGCGGGGAGGAATTGCGAGCCTTTTTCGACAGCGCTGTGGTCAGTCCGGTGCTAACCGCTCATCCGACCGAGGTTCGCCGTAAGAGCACCATCGATCGCGAGATGGAGGTCGCGGCGCTGCTCGACCGGCGCGAACGGATGCAGCTCACTCCAGACGAATACGAGGCTAGTGAAGAACAGCTGCGCCGCGCGGTGCTGACCCTGTGGCACACCAATCTTTTGCGGCGAACCAAACTGACGGTGCTCGACGAAGTTGCTAACGGCCTGTCGTTCTACGACTATACGTTCCTGCGCGAGGTGCCGCGGCTGCACTGCATCCTGGAAGATCGTTTGCAGGATCCCTCCGACGGCAGCGCCACGAACGAGATTGCGTCGTTCCTGCGGATTGGAAGCTGGATCGGCGGTGATCGCGACGGCAATCCCTTCGTGACGGCGGACGTTATGCGCGGCACTCTCCAACGGCAGGCCTCGCGGATATTGCGTTATTATCTTGATGAACTGCACGAACTTGGCCGCGAGCTGTCGCTGGCCGCAGATCTCACGGATGTCTCGCCGGAACTACGCGTGCTGGCCGAACGAACGGCCGACACGTCGCCGCATCGCCGCGGCGAACCCTACCGCCTCGCGGTGTCCGGCATCTACGCGCGGCTTTCGGCCACGGCCATAAAACTGAAAGCGGACACGCTGCGCCCGCCGTATGGCGCGGCTCCGCCCTATGCGAGCGCCGCCGAATTTAGTGCTGATCTTGACGTTCTCCACCGCTCACTGACCGAAAATAACTCGGAGGTGATCGCGCGCGGGCGGCTGCGTTATTTGCGCCGTGCAGCCGACTGTTTCGGTTTCCATCTCGCCTGTCTCGACTTGCGGCAGAATTCCACCGTTCATGAACGAACGATTGCCGAACTACTCGATGCCGCCACGCCGGGCACGTCCTATCTGACCCTGGACGAGGAGGCCCGCATCGTCGTGCTTCTGCGAGAACTGCGCAGCGCGCGCCCGTTGACGTCCCCGTTCATCACATACAGCGACGAGACGCTGGGCGAGCTCGCGGTGTTTCATGCCGCCGCAGAGGCGCACAAGACGCTCGGCCCCGATGCGATCCCTCAATGCATCGTCTCGATGACCAAGGGCGTTTCCGACCTGCTCGAAGTCGCGCTGCTGCTTAAGGAATCCGACCTCGTCGACCCCGCGGGACATAGCGCCATCAACATCGTGCCATTGTTCGAGACCATCGAGGATTTGCAGGCCTGTGCCGGCATCATGGACCGGTTGCTATCGCTGCCGGTGTATCGCGCGCTGGTCGACAGCCGGGGTGGCTTGCAGGAGGTGATGCTCGGCTATTCCGACAGCAACAAGGACGGCGGCTTCGTCACGTCGGGTTGGGAGCTTTACAAGGCAGAGATCGGCCTGGTCGATGTGTTCGAGCGCCACGATGTGCGGCTTCGCCTGTTTCACGGCCGCGGTGGATCGGTCGGCCGCGGTGGCGGGCCGAGCTACGACGCCATCCTCGCGCAACCCGGTGGTGCAGTGAACGGCCAGATCAGGATCACTGAACAAGGGGAAATTATCTCCAGCAAGTATTCCAACGCCGAGGTGGGCCGCAACAATCTGGAGATCCTCGCCGCTGCAACGCTGGAGGCCAGCCTGTTGCAGCCGCGGCAGAGCGCACCGAGCCTTGAATACCTCGACGCGATGGAGTCACTTTCATCGCGTGCCTACACGGCTTACCGCAACCTCGTCTACGAGACGCCGGGTTTCGAGGACTATTTCTGGGCCTCCACCGTCATCAACGAGATCTCCACGCTGAACATCGGCAGCCGGCCGGCGTCGCGCAAGAAGACGCGCAAGATCGAGGACCTTAGGGCGATTCCGTGGGTATTCAGTTGGGCGCAATGCCGTGTGATGCTGCCGGGCTGGTACGGGTTCGGCAGCGCGATGGAGTCGTGGATAGCGGATCATCCCGACAAAGGCATGGCATTTCTGCAAGAGCTTTACGGAGAGTGGCCGTTCTTCCGCATGTTGCTCTCCAACATGGACATGGTGCTCGCGAAAAGCTCGATCGCGATCGCGTCGCGTTATGCCGATCTGGTGCCAGACGTGGAACTTCGCGAGGCTATCTTCGGACGCATCCGACGTGAGTGGCATCTCACCATCGACATGCTGCTCGCCATCACGGGGCAGGAGCGGTTGCTCGCCGGTAATCCGTTGCTCGAGCGCTCGATCCGCAACCGCTTCCCGTATCTCGATCCGCTCAATCATGTGCAGGTCGAACTCTTGAAGGACCACCGCGCGCAGTGTGGGGATGAGCAGGTGCTGCGAGGTATCCAGATCACCATCAACGGACTTTCCGCAGGCCTGCGCAATAGCGGCTAAGACACCATCCATCTATCCGTCTGCGAGTTTCGCATGTCAAATCACCCGACTCTGGCGACGCTCGCCGCCGATCTCGCGGCGGGCCGCACCACGGCACGCAAGCTGGTCGACGATTGCCTTGCGAAGATCGCCGACGAAGCGGGCGAGGGCGCGCGCGTGTTCATCCACATTGATGCGGACGGTGCAGTAGCTTCCGCCGAGGCCATGGACAGACTGCGCAGAGTCAATGCCGAGCCGTCGCCGTTCGCCGGCATTCCGGTATCGATAAAGGACTTGTTCGATATCAAGGGACAGGTGTCGCGTGCCGGCTCGCGCGCGCTCGACGATGCGCCGCCGGCGGCGAACGATGCGCCGGTGGTGGCGCGTCTGCGCCGCGCCGGCTTCGTGGTGATCGGGCGCACCAACATGACCGAGTTCGCCTATTCGGGTCTGGGCATCAATCCGCACTACGGCACGCCGAAGAACTGCTGGCGGCGCGACGTCGGCTATGTGCCGGGCGGATCGTCGTCAGGTGCGGCGGTATCGGTCACTGATGGCATGGCGCATGGCGCGCTCGGCACCGATACCGGCGGTTCTTGCCGGATCCCGGCGGCTTATGGCGGCATCGTCGGCTACAAGCCGACCGCGCGCCGGATTCCGCTCGATGGCGGTATCCCACTGTCGGTCACGCTGGACAGCTACGGCCCGATCGCGCGCTCGGTCGGCTGCTGCGCCGTATTGGACGCGGTGCTGGCGGCCGAACCCATCGCGCCGGTCGAGCCTCGCCCGATCAAGGGGATGCGGCTCGGGGTGCCGACCACGGTGATGCTGGATGATCTTGATTCCGCGGTTGCGCGGGCTTTCGAGCGTGCTCTGGACCGACTGGCCGGGGCCGGCGCCGCGATTGAACGCATTGCCGTTCCCGAATTCGCCGAGATCGCGGCGCTGAACGTCGGGGGCGGGTTCTCGGCGGCGGAAAGCTGGGCCTGGCACCGCGCTCTGATCGCGGAAAAGGCCGAGCTCTACGATCCACGCGTCCTCAGCCGCATCCTTCGCGGCGAAAGCCTCAGCGCCGCGGATTATGTCGATCTGCTCCGTATCCGCCGCGCGATCATCGCAGGCTTCGAGCGCCGCGTCACACCCTACGACGCGCTGATCGCGCCGACGGTAGCGATCACGCCGCCGATGATCGCCGATCTCACCCACGACGCGGCTTACACGAAAGCTAACATGCTATCGCTGCGCAATTGCGCGCTGATCAATACCCTCGATGGCTGCGCGATCTCGCTGCCCTGTCATCGCGAGGGCGATGCGCCGGTGGGGTTGATGCTGGCCGCAGCCGGTGGCTCGGATCGCCGGATTTTCGACCTTGCTGCGGGTATCGAGAAGATCGTTCGCGCCTAAACCACTCTGTCTCGTTCCCGCAAAACGCGGAACGCATTTTCGCGGATATCGCAGACCCTGGCTGGCATGGTCGGTAAGCCAGTCTTGGCCTTTTCAGCTTCGTCACATTGTTGAAGAAATTGTCGCTCACGTTTCGTGCAGCGCATTCCGTTAGCTCCACCTGGAACCATTGCGAGCTCCAAGAGTTAGTGAGGGTTCTTGCTTGATGCGCATTTGCAGGACGGGGAGATGCGCGGGGAAGGTGCGATGAGGGGCGTGAGTCAGTATGGCAATCGGCGCATTCTTTGCGTTTTCCCCCGCTACACGTCCTCGTTTGGGACATTTGAACACGCCTATCCGCTGACCGGTGGTGTCCAGGCCTTTATGCCGCCGCAGGGGCTTCTGCTGATCGCCGCCTATCTCCCCGCCGACTGGAAAGTCCGTTTCATCGACGAGAATATTCGCTTTGCCACGAATGAGGATTTCGAGTGGGCCGAAGCGGTGTTCGTCAGCGGCATGCACATCCAGCGCCAGCAGATGAACGATATTTGCCGCCGGGCCCACGCCTTCAATCTGCCGGTCGCGCTCGGTGGCCCGTCGGTCAGCGCCTGTCCCGACTACTATCCAACCTTCGACTACCTTCACGTCGGTGAACTTGGCGATGCCACGGACGATCTGATTGAACGACTGGCGCGAGATCCGTCACGGCCCGGGAGTCAGGTCGTCCTCAAAACCGCCGATCGGCTGGACATGGATAAATTTCCCATTCCCGCTTACGAACTGGCGGACATCAAGCGTTACTTCCTGGGAAGCATCCAGTATTCCAGCGGCTGCCCGTATCAGTGCGAATTCTGCGACATTCCCGGCCTGTATGGCCGCAATCCGCGTCTCAAACGTCCCGAGCAGATCACGCGCGAACTCGACAAGCTGCTGGAATGCGGCATCACCGGGTCAGTCTATTTCGTCGACGACAATTTTATCGGTAACCGGAAGGCCGCGCTGGATCTTTTGCCGCACCTGATCGAATGGCAAAAGAAGACCGGTTTCGTGCTGCGTTTCTCCTGCGAGGCGACGCTGAACATCGCCAAACGCCCGGAGATACTTTCGCAAATGCGTGAAGCATTCTTCGCCACGATCTTCTGCGGCATCGAGACGCCGGATCCCGTCGCGCTAAAGGCGATGCACAAGGATCACAACATGATGGTCCCCATCATGGAGGCCATCCAGACGCTGAACGACTACGGCATGGAGGTAGTGTCCGGAATTATCCTCGGACTCGATACCGACAAGCCCGAAACCGGACAGCATTTGCTGGATTTCATCGATCACTCCCAGATACCGCTGTTGACCATCAATCTCCTGCAGGCGCTGCCGAAGACGCCGCTGTGGGACCGTCTGAAACGCGAGAATCGCCTGATCGAGGACGAGGGCCGCGATTCCAACATCGATTTCCGGTTGCCTTACGACCATGTCGTGGCGACATGGCGTGATTGCATGGGGCGCGCGTACGAACCTGAAAAGCTTCTGGAGCGCTACGAGTACCAGATCCGCGAAACCTATCCGAAGCGAATCCAGCCGCGCACGCCGCAGCAGAGGTCATGGCGGAATATCAAGCTCGGTCTGACCATGCTTCGCAACATTTTCTGGAAGGTCGGCGTGCGCGGCGATTACAGGCGCGTGTTCTGGAAATTCGCGCTACGCAGGCTGGCTCGCGGCGAGATCGAATATCTCATCAGCTCGGTACTGGTTGCTCATCACCTCATCATGTTTGCGCGCTCGGCCTCTCGCGGCAAAACCAATGCCTCCTATTATTCTTTGAAACTGCGGGAAGCCGCGGTTCCCGCGGAATAAGCGACAGCGATCGCGCCGACCCCGCAGGCTGACAGCTCGAGCGTTCAGCAGGCCACCGAACGCTTCCCCGGTCTAAGGCGATGCCTGCGATGGCCACAGCGCTCGCTTGGAAGGCCCGCCCTTTCGACATCATTTCGCCGTGAGCGGCGCGGATGGGAGCATAATCGGCCCTTGCTTGTAGTCTATCCGGGAAACGGCTAAACGTTGCGCCCGAAAACCGGTGCATGCTGTCAAGATCGAGCGGATTGCCCGTGGTTTCCGTCAGCTCCAAAGTCTTTCTGGAAATTTGCTAGACGATGGTTTTCACGACAGGACGGACAGCGCATGCATGAGCGAAATCCCGATGCTGCCGATCTGACCAAACCGGCCAAACGGACGCTTAGCATCGCTTTCGGATTCGAGCGGATCGGGCTGCTTGCCATGCGCGCGCCGATCCTGTCCTGCATCGTTCTGCTGGCCATGGTCGTCGGCGCGGTGTTCGGAATCCAGCGGATCAAAATTGACGATTCGCTTAGCCAGTTGTTCCGTTCCGATACCAGGGAGTATCGTCAGTACGAGGAAGTCACCAAGCGTTTTCCGTCGACCGAGTTCGATGTGCTGGTGGTGGTCGAGGGCAAGACGCTGCTCGAGCGGGACAACCTCGAAAAGCTGCGGGATCTGGTCACCGATCTGCAACTGGTTGATGGCGTGCGCGGCCTGATCTCGTTGTTCTCGGCGCGTCAGGCGCCGGAGCCTGGCAAATTGCCTGCGGCGCTGTTTCCATCTGAATTGCCGGAAGGTGCCGATTACGACAAGTTCATCGAGACGGTGAAGTCCAACGAGATCATTCGCGGCAAGCTGCTGTCCGAGGATGGCACGCTGGCGCTGGTCGTGCTGTCGCTGCAACCGTCGATCGTCGGCGATAGCAAGTTGAAAACGACCGTTGGCCAGATCCGCAAGGTCATGGACGACGATCTCGCCGGCACCGGACTCACCAAAGAGCTGTCCGGCGTGCCGGTGATGCAGCTCGAAATCCGCAACGCGGTGGAGCGCGACGGGATTATCTATAATGTCGCCGGCATTCTGGCTGGCTGCCTGATCGCGATCGTGTTTTTCCGCAAAGTATCCTTCATGGTGATTGCGGCCTTTCCGCCGCTCCTTGCCATCCTGCTGTCATTGGGCGTTCTGGGTTGGGCGAATTTCAGCCTCAACATGTTCCTCAATGTGATGACCCCACTCATCATGGTCATCAGCTTTTCCGATTCGATGCAGTTGACGTTCGCGGCGCGCGATCGCTTGATCGCCGGCGAGGACAAGTATTCCGCCTTCCGCAATGCTGTCCTCGTGGTCGGGCCGGCCTGCGTCCTGACCCATGGGACCGCCGGAATCTCCTTCCTCGCGCTACAGTTTTCCAACTCGGATTTGATCCGCAGCTTCGGCGAGGCCGGCCTGATGGCGACGATCATCGCGCTCCTGGCGGTGCTGCTGCTGGTGCCGGTGTTCGGAGTTTTGCTTGTTCGTGACGAGCGGCGTTTCGCGGAGAAATTCAAAACGGCGGACTGGGGTGTGCAAGCGCTGCGCCGATTCTGTGCCTGGGTCGCGGTGCGGATGGTGGGGCGCCCTGGTTTCTTCAGCCTGCTGGCCCTGCTGGTGGTCGGCGGTCTTGCGGTGGTCTACGCCAACCTCGAACCGCGCTATCGGCTCGCGGATCAGGTGCCCGACAAGCAGCAGGCGGTGGCGGCCAGCGGCCGTCTCGATGCAAAGCTCACCGGCGCCAACCCGATCGATATCCTCATCGAATTTCCCAAGGGCGAGACGCTGTATTCGCCGCAGACGCTTGCCACCATCGCCGAAGTCCATAGGCTGGTGGAAGAACAGGCCGGCGTCGGCAACGTCTGGTCGCTTGAAACGTTGCGGCGCTGGCTCGCCGAAAAGGCCGGCAGCCACGACGTCGCGACGCTCAAGGAATATGTCAGCGTCATTCCCAAGCATCTGGTGCGCCGCTTCATCTCGGAAGACCAGACTGCAGTCGTGGTCTCAGGCCGTGTGCCCGACAAGGATTCCAGCCAGATACTGCCGGTGGTGGAAAAGCTCGACCACGCCATGGATGCGGTCAGGACAGCGCATCCCGGTTATGAAATCGCTGTCACCGGCCTGTCGGCCATCGCCGCTCGTAACAGCGCTAGCATGATCGAGAAACTCAACCACGGTCTGACGATCGAGTTTGCCCTGGTCGCGGTGTTCATTGGACTCGCATTCCGTTCGGTTGTCGTGATGTTTGCCTGTGTTCTGCCCGGGATTTTCCCGGTCGTGCTGTCCGGCACGGTGCTGTGGGCACTCGGGGAGGGGCTGCAATTCGCCAGCGTGGTGGCTCTCACGGTGTCGTTCGGCCTGGGGCTTAGCGCAACAATCCATTTCCTCAACCGCCTGCGATCGGAGAGCCAGCCGGGTATCGGCGCTGGTAAGGCGGTTGAGCGCGCAACCGTGCTGATGGGACCGGCGCTGATCCTCACCACCGTGGTGTTGGCCTGCGGTCTGGTCGTGACAGTGTTTTCGGATCTGCCGTCGCTGCGCCTGTTCGGTTGGCTCAGCGCCTTCGCCATGGTCGCCGCTCTTGTGGCGGACTTCCTGATCCTTCGCCCGACGGCGATGTGGTTGATTACCTTTGCTGAGCGTTTCCGCCGCGACAGCCAGGCGAAGCCGGCGAAATAAGTTTAAGGTGGCGGATCCAGACACTCTATCAGGTTACGGCCTCAGCTGCGTACCATGGTGATGGAAACGTTTCTGATTTCACCTTTAGAGGTGATCCAGACCGATTGCCTTTTGCCCTGGGTGCGTATCGTCAGGTTTGCGGCATAGCCGGCGGCTTGCGCGAACACTTCGATCTCGCCGCCTCCCGCGCGGCCGCGCATGGAGCCGAACAGATTGCGGCTGGCTTCGCTCCATTGCCCGGTAATCTCACTGCCATGGCTGACAACATTGCTGGAGAGATCGAACCTGTAGCTGTCGCTGGCGCAATGCAGGTTCTGGTTCATGGTCGTGCCTGTGCGGTCCACTCTGTAAGACGCTTTGCAGCGAATGTTCTCTTTCGATCCGTCTGACAGCGTGACCGTGCCTTTTCCAGACCAGTTTCCCCCGAAGCCTGCAAACGGAGCAGACTGGCCGAAGCTAGCCGGGGTGGACAATGCAAGGCCCGCGACAAGGCCCGCTGCACTCGCCGATCTCCGAATCAGCTTGATGGAAAACAGCTTCATGCCCGGTTTCCTATCAAAAGGTGCTTGGCAATGATTTCGTACTGTATCTTTAGTCTTACCGCGCCTCACGAGGTTCAATCTTCAAAGCCGAAGTTGCCGCAGTGTAGCCGCTATGAGCAGATTTGAACCGTCACCAAACTGAGCGGATGGCACTTGACTGACCATCGGCAAACCTGCCACGTGATTTTAGTCGATTATTTCAGGCGTGTTAGAAATTATCATTGGGAAAACTGTTGGGCTGCAGCGGTATCCGGCGGTCGCCGCAATTTTAGCCGCATTCGCAGCGCTTTTGGCATGAGGATGTGCTCAGGAATGGCTCAGGTTGATCGTGATGTGTGCCGCAGCAGACAGACGTTGGCAGCGTTGGCAGCGTCAACACGTTCGTATCCTCTTGCGAACTCTTTCGATATGGTATCGATAAAGGGTTTGTGACGTGATTGCCCTCCAAGATTTGAAATGCCTGTCATCCGGTATGCGCCGCGTTGTGCAGGATCGAACTCTCCCTCGTTGCAGTGAAGGATTATGATGTCCAAGATTTTATTCTCGTTCGCCCTCCTTTTATCATTCGGCTCGACCGTGGCGATGGCGCAGGTCCGAGGGCAACCGTATGGCGGGCAGTTCCAAGGACAACCGTACGGTGGGCAGTTCCAAGGGCTACCGCCCGGCGGGCAGGTCCAAGGGCAACCGCACAGCGGGACTGAAGCGGAACACCGCGCCTGCGCGCGGGACGTCAGCCGTTTCTGCCGTCCAGTGATGGATCAGGGCGATTTCGCGGTTCTCGCGTGCTTGCAGCAGAATCGCCCGAAAATCTCAAAGACGTGTAACCAGGTTCTGGCGAACCACGGCCAGTAAAGCATATCATCTCGCTTTATCCGTTCCCTTTTGTCGCAGCGCCGGACACTGGGGCTAAAAAGCGAAAGATAGCATTGGTTTAGCCCGCAATTTCCCCTATATGGAGCGCGGGCGACTCTCTGCCCGCCGGTTTCCGAACCGGCGGGAGGCCCGATTGCGATTCAGTCAACGTAACCGGTCCTGATGCTTGCCGCGAACCAACTGCGATCCGGAAAGACCCATCGCGACGAGAATTTTCCCGTCGCGTCATGGGTTATTCATCCGCGTCACCGCGGACTGATCCTCGCGTTCTACAATTTCGTCCGGACGGCGGATGACATCGCCGATCACGCTGAGCTTGGCGAAAAGGACAAGCTTGCCTGGCTCGATTTGTTCGAAAGTGAGCTTCTGGGGCAGGGGGATAGCCAGCCCGAAGCCGTGAACCTTCGCAAGGCGCTGGCGCAACGGTCGATGCCTCCGCGCCACGCCGTTGACGTGCTAAAGGCGTTCCGGATGGACGTCACCAAGCTGCGCTACGAGACCTGGGACGACGTGATCGACTACTGCCGCTATTCGGCGATGCCAGTCGGACGATTCATGCTCGACGTGCACGGCGAGAGCGAAGAGACCTGGGTCGCGTCGGATGCGCTGTGCGCGGGCCTGCAGATCAACAACCATCTTCAGGATTGCGCCAAGGATTACAGAAACCTCAACCGCGTTTATCTGCCGCGCGATGCGCTTGCTGCATCGGGCGCCTCCGTGGAGATGCTCGGGGACGACAAAGCCCCGCCGGTGCTCCTGCGATGCTTGCAAGCGCTTGCCGGACGAACCGAAGCATTGCTCAACCAGGGCCGGCCGCTCGCGGGTGAGATCAGGGATATGCGGCTAGGACTTGAAGTCGCCGTGATCCAGATGTTCGCCGACAGGATCGTCGCGCTGCTGAAGGTGCGCGATCCCTTGAGCGAGACGGTTCATCTGAAGCCCCTGCAATTGCTCGGCTACAGCGTCGCTGGCATCACCACGGAAATGCTCCGCCGTTCGGTTCGGCGGCGGCCGATGTCGAACCCGGCTGCTGGCGCATGACAATCGAGACGACAGATGCTAGTTCGGGAGCGACTGCCTCCAGCAGCTCGTTCTACGCGGCGATGCGTATCCTGCCGCGCACGCAACGCGAGGCGATGTTCCAGATCTACACGTTTTGCCGTTACGTGGATGACATTGCCGATTCGGATCATCCGCGGCCCGAACGGCAGGCCGCGCTTCAGCAGTGGCGTGACGACATCGATGCGCTCTATCAGGGGCAGGCCCCAGCGCGGTTGCGCGATTACGCCGCCTCCGTTCGCGCCTTTGGCCTGCGCCGCGAGGATTTCCTCGCCGTCATCGACGGCATGGAAATGGATGTGCTGGCGGATATCCTTGCGCCCGACGATGCCACGCTCGATCTGTATTGTGATCGCGTCGCAAGCGCCGTCGGGCGGCTATCGGTCCGGGTGTTCGGATTGCCAGAGCAGGACGGCATTCTGCTTAGTCACCATCTTGGCCGTGCACTGCAGTTGACAAACATCCTGCGTGACGTCGACGAGGACGCGGCGCTTGGACGGTTGTATCTTCCGCGCGAAGGCTTGCTTCAGGCCGGTATCAGCAGCTTCAATCCGGCCGCCGTGATATCGAACCCGGCGCTCCCGCAGGTCTGTGCCAAGCTGGTGGAGCGGGCGCGGGGACATTTCGCCAAATCGGACGAAATCATGAATCGCAACTCGCGTCGTGCCGTGCGCGCGCCGCGCATCATGTCGAGATACTATCACGCCATATTGGATCTGCTGGAGGAGCGCGGCTTTCAGTCGCCGCGGTTACCCGTCCGCGTAAGCCCCGCGGCGAAGATCGCCATTGTTCTCCGATACGCGTTGATCTGATGCAAAGAACCGTTCATATCGCCGGTGGCGGCATTTCCGGTCTTTCAGCGGGTGTGCGTCTGGCCGATGCCGGCTATCGGGTTCGCGTGTACGAGGCCGCGCAACAGGTGGGCGGCCGTTGCCGTTCCTATTTCGACGGCGCGACCAATCTCACGATCGATAACGGCAACCATCTGGTGCTTTCCGGCAACCACAGTGTGCTGGCCTATGCACGCAAGATTGGTTCCGAAGCTGGCTTGCAGGGGCCGCCGAAGGCCGAATTTCAGTTTATCGATCTTGCCGCCAATAAACGCTGGACCTTGCAGATCAACGACGGGCGGGTTCCGTTCTGGGTTTTCGACCGCAACCGCCGGGTGCCGGATACATCGCTCGCAGACTATTTTGCCCTCGCGCCGCTGATTTGGGCCAATGCCCGCATGCGAGTCGGCAATGCCATCAAGTGCGAAGGCGTGCTTTACAAACGGTTGGTGCTGCCGCTCCTGCTTGCGGCGCTGAACATCGACCCGCCCGACGGATCGGCGGGTCTCGCCGGTACGATCATTCGCGAAACGCTGCTGGCGGGTGGTCAGGCGTGCCGCCCGCTGATCGCGCGCGACGGACTGAGCTCGGTACTGATCGAGCCGGCGATCGACTACATTCGTGCCAGGGGTGGCAGCGTCGATATCGGCCACGAAGTACGGCAGATCACCATGGCGAACGATCGGGTTACGGCGCTCTCGCTGGGCGATCAGACCATCGCGCTCGACCCGGACGATGCCGTCGTGATGGCGGTGCCGCCGCGATCGGCAGCCACGCTGGTGCCCGGCCTGACGGTGCCGACGAAATTCCGCGCCATCGTCAATGCACACTTCCGCTTCGTTCCACCGCCACATCACCCCCCGATGATCGGCGTCGTGAATGGCCTGATTGAATGGCTGTTCGCGTTTCAGGACCGCTTTTCCATCACCATCAGCGGCGGCGACCGGCTGGTGGACATGCCGCGCGAGGAACTGGCGCGGGCGATCTGGAAGGACATCTGCGTGGTCGCGGGTATCGAAGCCGAGATGCCGGCCTGGCAGATCGTGCGCGAGCGCCGCGCCACATTCGAGGCCTCGCCCGAACAGGCAGCCCTGCGTCCGGGAGCGCTGACGGCGTGGAAAAACCTGTTCCTTGCCGGCGACTGGACTGATACGGGGTTGCCGGCAACCATTGAGGGATCGGTTCGCTCCGGAAACCGGGCTGCCGATCACGTTCTGAAAGCCCGTTCAATCTGAGACATCAGTCGCCATGAGTTCCATGAACGCAACGGCCGCGCCGATTGATGACGCCGTCCTCGGGGGCCGCATCGGCGCTGCCACCCGCGGACTGCTGAATTTCGAGCAGCCGGACGGTCATTTTGTGTTCGAGCTCGAGGCCGACGCGACCATCCCGTCCGAATACATCCTGATGCGACACTACCTCGGCGAGCCGGTCGACACAGTGCTCGAAGCCAAGATCGCGGCTTACCTCCGCCGCATCCAGGGCGCGCATGGTGGCTGGCCACTGGTGCATGATGGCCCATTCGACATGAGCGCCAGCGTGAAGGCCTACTTCGCACTGAAGATGGTCGGCGATTCCGTCGACGCGCCACACATGGCGCGCGCGCGCGAGGCGATCCTGTCCCGCGGCGGCGCGGCCAACGTGAATGTCTTCACGCGCTTTCTGCTCTCGTTCTTCGAAGTTCTGACATGGCGCAGCGTTCCGGTCCTGCCGGTCGAGATCATGCTGCTGCCGATGTGGTCGCCGTTTCATCTCAACAAGATTTCCTATTGGGCGCGCACCACCATGGTGCCGCTGATGGTTCTGGCCGTGCTGAAGCCGCGCGCGCGCAATCCGCGCGGCGTCGGCATTCGCGAACTTTTTCTTCAGGATCCGGCCACCGTCCGCACGCCGAAGAGAGCTCCGCATCAGAGCCCGGCCTGGTTCGCATTGTTCAGCGGTCTTGACTGGATCTTGCGAAAGATCGAGCCGCTGTTTCCCAAGTGGCTGCGTGCGCGCGCTATGAAGAAGGCAATTGGGTTCGTCGAGGAGCGACTCAACGGCGAGGACGGCCTCGGCGCGATCTTTCCGCCGATGGTCAATACGGTGATGATGTACGATGCGCTGGGGTTTCCGCCGGAACATCCACCGCGTGCGGTGACGCGACGTGGCATCGACAAGCTTCTGGTGATCGGCAAGGATGAGGCCTATTGCCAGCCCTGTGTATCGCCGATCTGGGATACTGCGCTGAGTTGCCACGCGCTACTCGAGTCCGGCGGACCCGAGGCCCTGAACAGCGCCGGCAAAAGCCTCGACTGGCTGCTCCCGAAGCAGGAGCTCGTTCTTAAGGGCGACTGGGCGGTGAAACGCCCGGACGTGCGACCGGGTGGCTGGGCATTTCAATATGCCAACGGCCATTATCCCGATCTCGATGACACCGCTGTCGTGGTCATGGCGATGGACCGGGTACGCCGTCACGACGGGAGCGATAAATATGACGAGGCGATCGCACGCGGTCGCGAGTGGATCGAGGGGATGCAGAGCCGGGACGGCGGCTTTGCCGCGTTCGATGCCGACAATCTTGAATACTATCTCAACAACATCCCGTTCTCCGACCATGCGGCGCTGCTCGATCCGCCGACCGAGGATGTCACCGCGCGATGCGTTTCGATGCTGGCGCAACTCGGCGAGACGACTGAAAGCAGCCCGTCCTTGGCGGCCGGAGTTGAGTACCTGCGCCGGACCCAGCTCGCCGAGGGATCCTGGTATGGCCGCTGGGGCCTGAACTACATCTATGGCACCTGGTCGGTTCTCTGCGCCCTCAACGCCGCCGGGGTGGATCGCCAGGATCCGGCGATTCGCAAGGCGGTGGACTGGCTGGTCTCGATCCAGAATGCGAATGGCGGCTGGGGCGAGGATGCGGTCAGTTACCGACTCGATTATAAGGGATTCGAGGGAGCGCCCACCACTGCTTCGCAAACCGCGTGGGCGTTGCTTGCCTTGATGGCTGCGGGCGAGGTCGAAAATCCTGCAGTAGCCCGGGGAATCGAGTACCTGATAGACACACAAGCAAAAAAAGGCCTGTGGGATGAGCAGCGCTACACGGCCACGGGGTTCCCACGGGTATTTTATCTGAGGTACCATGGTTACTCAAAATTCTTCCCGCTCTGGGCGCTGGCGCGGTATCGGAATTTGAGAAGCACCAACAGCAAGGCGGTAGGGGTCGGGATGTGAATTTGGGGGCGGCGATTGACGTATCCGCGGGCAATGCCTTTGACCCGCGGCCGGTATTGATTGTGACCGGTCTGGTTCAGGAAGCCCGCATCGCCGCGGGCCCCGGCATGACTGTCATTTGCAGCAGCAGCAATCCCCGGCAGTTGCGGGCGCTTCTCGCGGGGTTCGATCCGTCGACGGTACGCGGCGTGATCAGCTTCGGCGTCGCCGGCGGGCTTGATCCGTCTCTGAAATCGGGAGACGTCGTGGTTGCCACGGAAGTTGTGAACGGTACTTCGCGGTGGCGGGCAGGCCTTGCGCTCAGCGAGGAATTGATCAACGGCTCCGGTTTAGGCGGCCAGAAAGTGGTCCGCGCCGGGCTTGCCGGCGCCGAGCAGGTCGTCCTGGAGCAAGCCGGCAAGGCAGTGCTCCATGCTACGACCGGCGCTTCGGCGGTCGACATGGAAAGCCACATCGCGGCCGCCTATGCTACCGCGGCGGGTCTCCCCTTTGCCGCCTTGCGCGTGATCAGTGATCCCGCAACGCGGGCGCTGCCGGCGATCGCCCGCAACGCCATTAAGCCAAACGGCAACATCGACTTGAAGAAGGTGCTTCGTGGCCTTGCTCGAAATCCGTTCACCCTGGGCGCACTGGTATCTACCGGAGTCGATTTCAATCGGGCGCTCCGCTCCTTGCGCGGGTGCCGTAATTTTCTGTTAGGCGGCGAGAGTCTCGTTCCGGCGGATTATACGGCAACGCCGTCGGTCGCAAGACCGCGGGGGCCAGGCCATCGAAAAGGTCGTACCGGAGAGCCAATCCCGGCGCGAGGCTTTTCCGGTTTGCGAGCGAATGTGCCACAACCCCGTCCGGCTTTGATGGAATTGAAGCCGGGCTCGGCTCTTTAAAGTCAGATTCAAGAAAGTCTGATTTCAACGTCGTTGAATCAGACTCTCTTATTTCTTCTTACTTCTTTGCGATTGAGCATGATCTTGACCGAAAACCGGTTGCCGCTTTTCGGGATCATGCTTTAGCGGCTTCTTGATGCGAACCGGTGCCGCTAACGCTGGATGGCGTCACGCTGCGGTAGAAGCCTTTTGCTCTTTTGCTGCTTCTTTTGCAGCGGCGGCCGCCGCTTCATCCTTGCGGATCTCTGACAGCTTCTTTTGAACCTGCTCGGCAAAGATGTACTGCGCCGGACGCTGCTTGCTGAGGTCGATCTCGGGCGCCATCGGGCCCGTCGTCCGGACGCCGCGCAACGCCACCAACATCGTCTTGAGCGGATTGTTCAGAGCGGCGGTGGCGGCGGTCGGCTCGTAACCGCAATGCGCCATGCAGTTGGCGCACTTTTCGTACTTGCCGGTGCCGTAGCTGTCCCAGTCGGTGGTCTCCATCAATTCCTTGAAGGTCTTGGTGTAACCCTCGCCGAGCAGGTAGCAAGGCTTCTGCCAGCCGAAAATGTTGCGCGCTGGCATTCCCCAGGGCGTGCAATGATATTCCTGGTTGCCGGCAAGGAAGTCGAGGAACAGGCCGGAGTGCATGAAATTCCACTTCTTGCCCTTGCCGAGCGCGAAGACATCACGAAACAGCTTTTTGGTCTTGGTGCGGTTCAGGAAGTGCTCCTGATCGGGCGCGCGCTCATAGGCGTAACCCGGCGACATCGAGACGCCGACGCCAAGCTCGGCCGTAAAGTCGAGGAACTTTGCGATCTCTTCGGCAGGATAGTTGTCGAAAATCGTGGCGTTGACGTTGACGGTGAAACCGCGCGCCTTCGCCGCCTTGATCGCGGAGACCGCGCGGTCGAACACGCCCGTCTGACACACCGACTTGTCGTGGTGCTCGCGCAGACCGTCGAGATGGATCGAGAAGAACAGGTACGGCGAAGGCTCGAACAGATCGAGCTTCTTCTCCAGTAGCAGCGCGTTGGTGCAGAGCGAGACGAACTTCTTGCGCGCGACAAGGCCGCGCACGATCTCGCCGATCTCCTTGTGGATCAACGGCTCGCCGCCGGGAATAGCAACCATCGGTGCGCCGCATTCCTCGGCCGCGTCCCAGCACTCTTGAGCGCTCATACGACGGTTGAGGATCGCGTCGGGATAGTCGATCTTGCCACATCCGGAGCAGGCGAGATTGCAGCGGAACAGCGGCTCGAGCATCAGCACAAGCGGATAGCGCTTGCGGCCCAGCATCTTCTGCTTGATCAGATATCCGCCGATCTTCAGTTCTTTAAAAAACGGTATTGCCATCACAAGTGTTCTCTCTGGAGTTTACCAGCTTAAATTTGAAAGGGATCAGGCTGAGGTGAGTTCAGACGGGAGCCGGAATTCGATGTTTTCTTCCCGTCCCGGCAGTACCGAGACGGCTATCGGCCCGATGCGCTTCAAGGCCTCAATAACGTCGTCGACAAGGACCTCCGGAGCCGAGGCACCGGCCGTAATGCCCACGGCTTTCGCCCCTTTCAACCACTCCGCGTTGAGTTCGCTGCCATCAGCGATGAGGTAACTTGCAACGCCGACTTCGGTGCCGATTTCGCGCAGCCGGTTCGAATTTGAACTGTTGGCTGCCCCGACCACTAGAATAACGTCCACCAGCTTGCTGAGGTCCCTTACCGCAGATTGCCGATTCTGTGTTGCATAGCAGATATCGCGTGTGTCGGGACCCTGAATATCGGTGAAACGCTGCTGGAGTGCGAGAATGATGTCCTTGGTGTCGTCAACGCTGAGCGTCGTCTGGGTGATATAGGCCACCGGCGTATCGGACGGCAGCGTCAGGGCCGCGACGTCATCCACATCCTGAACAAGCAGGACGGGGCCTGGAACCTGTCCCATAGTTCCCTCAACCTCAGGATGGCCAGCGTGGCCAATTAAGATCAGGGTTCGCCCCTTGGACGTGTAGCGTTTGCCTTGGTTGTGAACCTTGGTGACCAGCGGGCAGGTGGCGTTGAGCACGGGCAGGCCGCGAGCAAAAGCTTCTTCTTCCACGCTCCGCGCAACGCCGTGAGCGCTGAACACGGTAACAGCCTTCGGCGGAACCTCCGACAGATCCTCGACGAAAATTGCCCCTTTATCTTTCAGGCTTTCCACAACGTACTTATTGTGAACGATCTCGTGGCGGACATACACTGGGGGGCCGTACTTCTCCAGCGCGCGCTCGACGATCTCGATCGCGCGGACGACGCCTGCGCAGAATCCACGCGGCTGTGCCAGCAGAATTTCAATTGGACGAGGATCAGTCAATTTGCACCTTATGCATTATGCTGTAACTCCACATAGAACTGAACGTTCTTCTAAATAATCCCACGCGCCTTCAAGAAATGTCACAGGTATATAATCTGCGGGTCGCGCTCTCTGGATTTCAACGCTATGATATATATGGCCTTTGCGTCAGAACAAAACGTTGCAATGACGCAGGCTTTTTAGCCGACGATTGATCCGGAACTGGAATTTCCGGTATTATGATATGGGGTACCCGCCCGAATGGCCCTCACTGATTCGTCACTTGCCGTCCGCGGAGTCAACGATATCAAAGCGCTTGAATCGTCGGCAAATCTCCCGAACTAGAACCCACCGCAGGTGTTGCGCACCTTATTCTCTGAAATAGCATACAAAAGTCGTTAGATCCGGCAGAAGAACCGGGCCGGGTCCGTTCATGTGCGTATACGTACATGGTAGCAGAAAGAAAGAATGTGCTGACAGGTATTGTTGTTTCGATCGTTAAGGCTTGCACACGGTTTGCTTGGGTTACTGCGTTGGTTGCGATCGTGCTGGCCGCCGGTGCTGTCTTCTATTCGGCGAAGTACTTTGAAATAAACACTGATATCAATAAGTTAATTTCGCCTGATCTGGATTGGCGGCAGCGTGACATTGCTTTCGAGAAGGCGTTCGACCAGGAAAGACTGATCCTTGCGGTCGTGGAGGCCCCCACGGCGGAATTTGCCAGCACTGCCGGTGCCATGCTGGCCGCGAGACTCAAGAACGACCACCGCAATTTCGAATCGGTTCAGCTACTCGGCGGAGGGCCGTTTTTCGAACGGAACGGCCTGTTGTTCCTTCCCACTGAGGAGGTCAAACAGCTCACGGGCCAGTTTGGCGAGGCCGCGCCGCTGGTCGAGATCATGGCCGGCGATCCGAGCTTGCGCGGGCTGACCGCTGCGCTCGAAACGGCGCTGGTCGGCTTGAAGCGGGGTCAGTTCGAGCTGGACAGCACGGCGCGGCCGTTCTCGGCGATTGCCCAGAGCGTTGAGGACGTCCTGACCAAGGGAAGCGGCACCTTCTCCTGGCGTCAGCTCGCAAGCGACCAGCCCCTGGCCGCTTCCGATCTCCGCTCGCTGATCCAGATCAAGCCGTACCTCGATTTCAATGCGCTCGAGCCGGGCAAGGATGCCACCGATGCGATCCGTAGAGCCGCCTTCGATCTGGATCTTGCCGGCAAGTTTAGTGCGCGCGTCCGACTGACCGGGCCGGTGCCGATCGCCAATGAGGAATTCGCCACCGTGCAGGAGGGCGCCATCGTCAACGGCGTGGGTACGGTGGTGATCGTGCTGGTGATCCTTTGGCTGGCGTTGCGCTCGCCGAAAATCATCTTCGCGGTGTTTGCGACGCTGTTCGTCGGACTCGCGGTCACGACGGCGGTCGGCCTCATGATGGTGACATCGCTCAATCTGCTGTCGATCGCCTTTGCCGTGCTGTTTATCGGCCTCGGCGTTGATTTCGGCATTCAGTACAGCGTCCGCTACCGTTCCGAGCGGTTCAAGACCGACGATCTGGAAAAGGCGTTGTTGGTGGCGGCGAAGCGTTCCTCGGTCCCGCTGTCGCTGGCGGCGATGGCGACTGCGGCGGGTTTCCTGTCGTTCCTGCCGACGGATTACAAGGGTGTGTCGGAACTCGGCAGAATCGCCGGCGTGGGTATGTTGATCGCGTTTCTCACAAGCATCACCGTTCTTCCCGCGTTGCTGCGTCTTCTGAACCCGCCGGGTGAGAAAGAGCCGGTCGGCTACGCGTTTTTGGCCCCGCTCGACCGTTTTCTCGAAGACTATCGCGTGGCGATCGTCGGCGGCACGATTGCAGTTGTCATTCTCGGAGCGCCAGCGCTTTACTTCCTGCGCTTCGATTTCAATCCGATCCACCTAAGGAGCTCAAAGGTCGAATCGATCGCCACATATCTGGATTTGCGGAGAGATCCCGATACCGGCGCGAACGCCATCAACGTGATGGTCAAGTCCGAGCAGGAAGCTCAGCAGGTCGAGGCCCGGCTCGCCGAAGTGCCTGAAGTTGCACGCACCCGGTCGCTCGATAGCTTTGTCCCGGCTGACCAGCCTGAGAAACTCAAGCTGATTGCGCGAGGCGCTAAAATTCTTGGTCCAGCGCTCAATCCGGATTCGATTGATCCGCCGCCCTCCGACGAGGAGAATGTCGATGCGCTGAAGAGCACCGCCGATAGTCTGCGGAAAGCGGCCGGCACTCATCAGGGACCGGGTGCCGCGGCCGCAAAGCGGCTGGCTGACGATCTTACCCGGCTGGCCGATTCGAACGAAGCCATGCGTGAAAAAGCGCAAGCCACCTTCGTCGAACCGCTCAAGATCATGTTCGAACAGCTTCGAAATTTACTGAAGGCCGAACCTGTCACCCTTGAATCCTTGCCGCCGGATTTCGTGAAGCTCTGGAAGAGCGAAGACGGCATTACGCGCGTCGAAGTGTTGCCGCGCGGAGATCCGGACCACAATGAGACGCTGCGAAAATTTGCCAGCGCTGTGCTCGCGGCTGCGCCCAACGCCATCGGCGGGCCGGTATCGATTCTCAAGTCCGGCGACACCATCGTTAAGGCGTTTATCGAGGCGGGACTCTGGGCTTTGATCTCCATCAGCATCCTGCTCTGGCTGGCACTACGCCGAATTACCGATGTGCTGCTGACACTGGTGCCGCTGCTGGTGGCGGGAGCGGTGACGCTCGAGATCTGCGTGATGATCGGGCTTCCTCTCAACTTCGCCAACATTGTCGCGTTGCCGTTGCTGCTCGGCGTCGGCGTGGCGTTCAAGATTTATTATGTTACGGCCTGGCGATCCGGCAGAACGAACCTGCTGCAATCAAGCCTCACGCGGGCGATCTTCTTCAGCGCCCTGACAACCGCGACCGCTTTCGGTAGCCTGTGGTTGTCGAGTCATCCGGGCACGGCAAGCATGGGTAAGCTACTGGCGCTGTCGCTCATCACCACCCTTGCCGCGGTGCTCTTGTTTCAGCCCGCGTTAATGGGCCGTCCCCGCGATGTCGGGAAGTAGACAGATATCGCCGACAGGATCGGTCGGCGGGGTGGCACTGGTAGCGGACTTTTGACCGATGGTCTTGTGCGCAGACTTCGATGGAGCGGTCTTGGCCATGCCTGCCTTCGGCGCGGTGCTGGCAGGACTGTGACTGTTGGACGGGCTGCTTGGAATCGGGGGGGCGGCGCGGGTCCAGGTCTCGCCGCCGCATAGGATGCCGAGCATGCAACCCTTGATCTCGAGCTTATCAGGGTCCAGCAGACGGATGCTGGCCGTTTGAAGCCGGCCGGTGGTTTTCGCGTCGTAGACCTGCCCCTCCCAAAGATCTTCGTTCGCTTTTTTCTTCATATCAAACAGCAATGGCATGCCGAGCGTGGGCCGGGTTTGCTTGGCGTGGTCGGCATTATTGCTGTCGACGCCCGGCTCTTTTTCCCAGGAGATCGCACCCCACATGCTGCCCTTGCATTCGGCCACCCGGACTTTGGCGACCCCGTCGGCAACCAGCCAATCCCCGGTGGGATCACCCGCGAGAGCGGACCCTAATCCCGCTGTCACCAGAGCGGTTGCGACAAGGGAGGAAATAGCGGAAGTTCTGCAATAATCTAAAATGCGCATGGTGTGTCCTGGGCGCTGCAACATGTTTTCAAGCCTGTGCTTAAGTAGAAGGGCTGGGGATCACTGACAAAGTCAAATACCGTGTTCGTGCTTTTCAGTTGACGAAGCGACCATCAACCGAACTATGTAGCGGATGCTATATCCAAATCTAGACGTTTCCGAGATGTTTGTGGAACGGCAGGCGCAGCGCAGCGCGATGCATGTCCGCCACCTCAATGAACAGCTTGTCAGGGTTCTGAAGACCATCGGCTACGACGTTGGTTTCCAAAGTGGGCAGGGCCAATATCTGGTCGATCGCGAGGGCGCACGTTACCTTGATCTATTGAGCGGATTTGGCGTTTTTGCGATTGGTCGGAACCATCCTGTGTTGCGGAATGCCCTGAAAGGCGTCCTCGACAGTGATCTCCCCAACCTTGTGCAAATGGATGTCTCCACGCTGGCCGGTGTTTTGGCTGAGCGGCTGCTCGTTCACGTTCCCTACCTCGACAAGGTCTTTTTTGCGAATTCCGGAGCGGAAAGCGTCGAGGCCGCCATCAAATTCGCGCGTGTCGCCACCGGACGGACGGGCATCGTTTACTGCGATCATGGCTACCACGGACTGACCTATGGCGCGCTCTCGCTGACAGACGACAAGAATTTCCGCGGCGGATTCGAGCCGCTGCTGCCCGATTGCAAAGTGATTCCCTTTAACGATCTCGCCGCGCTGGAGCAAACGTTGTCGTCGCGCCAGATCGCGGCCTTCATCGTCGAGCCGATCCAGGGCAAGGGCGTCAACATGCCCACCGATGAATTCCTGCCGGGAGCTGCCGCGCTGTGTCGGAAATATGGCACGCTGTTCGTGGCGGATGAGATTCAAACCGGCATCGGCCGGACCGGACGGTTTCTGGCCGTCGAGCACTGGAACGTCGAGCCGGATATGGTGCTGCTGGCGAAGGCGTTGTCCGGCGGTCATGTGCCGATCGGCGTGGTGCTGACCCGGAAGCACATCTTCGACAAAATATTCAACCGGATGGATCGCGCCGTCGTGCACGGCTCGACGTTCGCCAAAAACGATCTCGCGATGGCGGCAGGCATCGCCACGCTTGAAGTGCTGAAGGCCGAGAAACTGGTCGAGAATGCCGCGCGGCGCGGCGCGGAATTGCAATTGGCGCTCAACCGCATGGTGCCGGGTTACGAGCTTCTGAAGGAGGTCCGCGGCAAGGGCCTGATGATCGGCGTTGAGTTCGGGCCGCCGAAATCGCTGCGACTGAGGGCATCGTGGAATCTGCTGGAGACTGCCAACAAGGGCCTGTTCTGCCAGCTTATCACCGTGCCCTTGTTCAAGGATCACAAGATACTCACCCAGGTCGCCGGTCACGGCAGCCATACGATCAAGCTGCTGCCGCCGCTCATCATCAATGATGAAGATTGCAAGTGGATCGAGACCTCATTCGACAGCGTCATTGCCGCAAGCCATCAGGTTCCAGGCGCGATCTGGTCACTCGGCAAGACTTTGATGGATAATGCCGTTCGCAAGTCGGCGTGACGCCCTTTCGTCGGCTGAAAATGCTTTAGCGAAGATCCTCGCAACCCGATCGGAAACAAAATGCCTATCGTCAACCGCGTTGCCGATCTGCAATCCGAAATCGCTGGCTGGCGCAGGGATATCCACGCGCAGCCGGAGCTTCTGTACGACGTTCCTCGCACCGCCGCGTTCGTGGCCGACCGCTTGCGGGAATTCGGCTGCGACGAGATCGTGACCGGGCTCGGCAGGACCGGCGTCGTCGGCGTCATCAAGGGCAGACGCCCCGGTGGCGGGGAAGTCAAGGTGATCGGTCTGCGTGCCGATATGGACGCGCTGCCAATTCAAGAGGAAACCGATTTACCTTACGCCTCGAAGACAGCCGGCAAGATGCATGCCTGCGGCCATGACGGCCATACGGCGATGTTGCTCGGTGCCGCGCGTTATCTCGCGGAGACGCGGAATTTCGCCGGCGAGGCGGTCGTGATCTTTCAGCCGGCGGAAGAGGGCGGCGCTGGTGCCGCGGCGATGATCAAGGACGGGCTGATGGATCGTTTCAGGATTGATCAGGTCTATGGCATGCACAACAATCCTGGACTGCCGCTCGGCGCCTTCTCCATCCGGCCGGGGCCTATCATGGCGGCGACCGACAGCGTCGATTTCAGGATCGAGGGCCACGGCGGCCACGCCGCGCGTCCGCATCTCTGTATTGATCCGGTGCTGGCCGGCTCGCAGCTTGTCGTTGCCCTGCAATCGATCGTGTCGCGCAATGTCGATCCGTTGGAATCGGCGGTGATTTCCGTATGTGAGTTCCACGCCGGCAGTACCAGCAACGTCATTCCCCAAACGGCAGAGCTGCGCGGAACGGTCCGCACCCTGAGGGCGGATATTCGCGACTTGATGGAAAAACGGATTCGAGAGGTCGCCGCCGGCGTGGCGCTGACGACCGGCGCCAGGATCCATGTCAAATTCAGGCGCGGCTATCCGGTCACGGTGAATCACCCCGAGCAGACAGATACCGCGATCAGGATCGCAAAAGAGATTGCTGGCGATAATAATGTACACGGGACGCCGCCGATGATGGGCGCGGAGGATTTCGCCTATATGCTGGAAGCGCGGCCCGGCGCCTTCATCTTCATCGGCAATGGCGACAGCGCGGGCCTGCATCATCCCGCTTACAACTTCAACGACGACGCCATCGTGTACGGCACGTCGTACTGGATCAGGCTGGTCGAGACCACGCTGGCGGCATAAGGTGCTTTGCACACAGAACTTGCTATGCGCCGCTACCAGCGGCCATCACGCCGCCTTGTCGCGCTGCAGTTGTGTCGCGGCAATTTTCAGATCGCCGACAAAGCGCTCATATTCGCGGGCTCTGGCGTCCTGATCCGGCAGCCGCAGCAGATAGGACGGATGCACCGTCACCAGCGCCTTGCGTCCGTCGGCCATGTCGATCAGCCGTCCACGTGATTTGTTGATTGGCGTGATTTTGCCGAATACGCTTTGCGCCGCGGTCGTGCCCATCGCCACCACCAGCGGCCGGATTGATTGCCGCCAGCTCGCGCTCATACCATTGGCGGCACGCCCTGATTTCCGGCGTGTTCGGCTTCTGGTGCAGTCTGATCTTGCCGCGCGGCACGAACTTGAAGTGCTTCACGGCATTGGTAACGTAAACCTTCTTGCGGTCGATTCCGGCTTCCTTGAGTGCGCGGGCAAGCATCTGTGCCGCAGCTCCATGGCTCTCCAATCCTTTGGTTTCACAAACAAAAACGAGGTTGGCGATCTTGGCGAAAGCATCGCCGGAAAGTCCTGGTTGACTCTTGGCTTTGGCCGACATTTACTAGAACATATAGTGAACACTCAGGCTTGTCATCGGCTCTGATGTCACGGACGGATTTTTGATCATGCCTGGAACCGGAAGCAGCGCAGGGAAGCTTGCGCGCCTGCGTGACCGCATCGCGCGCATCGAGACCGATCACGGGGGCGGAATGCCGGACCGGGTGGCGCTCGGTCATGGCGAGGCGGATGCCGTGCTGCAGGGCGGGCTTGCGCAGGGTGCCGTGCATGAGGTGTTCGCGAAGGGGCGGCATAGCGCGGCGGCAACAGGGTTCATCGCAGGTCTTGCGCAGCGTGTCGGCAAGGATCGGCCGCTGCTCTGGGTGCGGCAGGATTTTGCCGCGCGGGAATCCGGTGCGCTGTCGATGCGTGGATGGCGGGAGATCGGCCTCGACCCCTGTCTTTTGGTGACGGTCCATGCGCCGGATGTGGAGAGCGCGTTGCGGACAGCGGCCGATGCGCTGGCCTGCGATGCGCTCGGCGTCGTGGTCATCGAGATTTGGGGGGAGACGCGTCTGTTCGATCTCGTCGCCAGCCGCAGGCTGACGCTGGCGGCGCGGGCCTCCGGCGTTACCGGGCTGCTGCTACGGGTGGCGGCAAGCCCGCTGCCTTCGACGGCGGAGACACGGTGGATCGTGCGCCCGGCGCGCTCGCCGCCAGGCGCGGCATGGCAGGCGTGGGGCGCCCCCGTGCTCGAAACACGACTTGTCCGTAATCGTCATGGCCAGACCGGCCAATGGATCATGGAGTGGAAGTGTGATGAGTGCCTCTTCCGTGACGTCTCGTTCCATGACTCCGAGACGCATCCTCAGCCTGTGGCTGCCGCGGCTGCCGACCGACCGCATCCGGCGCGAGTTATTGCGCTCCGGCGTGCCGGCTGAAGCAGGAGGCTCACAATCTGGCGCGGCAAAGACAAAGGGAAAGTCGCCCCATATCGTCGTTGCCAAACAAAACAACGCGCTGGTCATCACCGCGCTGGATGATGTGGCTGCACGTCTTGGCCTTGCGGTCGGGCTGCCGCTGGCCAATGCCCGTGCGATCTGTCCCGACATCGACGTGTTCGATGCTGACGATATTGCGGACGAGCAAACATTGAACGGCATCGCCGACTGGTGCGACCGCTTCACGCCGTTGGTGGCGCTCGATCCGCCGCACGGTTTGCTGCTCGACATTACCGGCTGCGCGCATCTGTTCGGCGGCGAGGCCGCGCTGATGAACGCGCTGTGCGACGCGCTGAGGCGACGTGGCTTTGTTGTGAGCGCGGCGATCGCAGGCACGCAGGTCTGCGCGCGAGCGTTGACGCGCCATGCCCATGGCCGGATTGTCGCGCCTGGCGCGGAGCTGGAAGCTGTTGCGCCGCTGCCGGTGTTCACGCTGGGGGCCGATGATGCGATCACGCGCGGGCTGCGCCGTGCCGGGTTGAAAACCATCGGCGATGTCGCTGCACGCGGCCGCCACGAGATCGCCGCGCGTTTTGGTGTCGCTTTCACAGCGCTCCTGGAACAGGCGCTGGGGCAAGGCGATATGCCAATTAATCCACGCAAGCCGCCGCCGGATTATATCGTCGAGAAGCGGTTTGCCGAGCCGATCACCACCGACGGCGCAATCGCGATGACGCTGGCAGGTCTTGCGCGCACACTCATCGCCGCGATGGAAAAGCATGGCAAGGGCGCGCGGCATCTGGAAGCGAGTTTTTTCCGCACCGACGGCGCGGTGCGAGTCATCGCAGTGGAGACCGGCCGCCCCGTCGCGCGCGGCGAAATCGTCGATCGCCTGTTCCGCGAGCGGCTCGATGCGCTGATCGATCCGCTCGATCCTGGTTTCGGCTTCGATCTGGTGCGGCTGTCCGCAGTGCGAACCGAGTCGGTTGTGCAGGAGCAGCGCGAGCTCGATACGCATGTTCAGGACAATGACGAAGTGTCGGCGCTGATCGACCGCATTGCCGCGCGCATCGGCAGCCATCGCGTCGTCGTGCATCTGCCACAGGATACGCATATTCCCGAACGCGAGGCTCTCTCATTACCGGCGCAACAGCATCTCGTGACGGCCATGCGCGCCGAGTGGCCCGCACGTATCGGGAACGAGCCGCCGCTCCGGCCGTTGCGGATGTTTGCGCGACCGGAGCCGATCGAGGTGAAGTTGGCGGAGGTGCCGGACAAGCCACCGCGTCATTTCATCTGGCGGCGTGTCACTCATACGGTGGTTCGTGCCGAAGGTCCCGAGCGCATTGCGATGGAGTGGTGGCGGACGCAGGAGGCAAGGCCGACGCGGGATTACTTTCGCGTCGAGGATGAAAGCGGATTGCGGTTCTGGCTCTATCGCGACGGTCTTTATGAAGCGGCTGAGAACGGCGATACCGCACCGCCAAAATGGTTTGTCCACGGGCTGTTCCCATGAAGCATCCGCGCGACATTCCACACTATGCCGAAATCGGCATTGCCACCAACTTCTCGTTTCTGTACGGCGGGTCGCACCCGCAAGAATATGTGCATCAGGCGAGCGAGCTGCGGCTGCCTGTCATCGGCATTGCCGATCGCAACACGCTGGCGGGGGTGGTGCGCGCCTATACGGAGCTGGGAAACCCCGAGGTTCGTTATAAGCCGCGGCTGCTGATCGGATCGCGTCTCGTTTTCATCGATGGGACGCCGGACATTCTTGTCTATCCCAGTGATCGCAACGCCTATGGCCGGCTCTGTCGGTTGTTGACCCGCGGCAAGCGGGCGGCGGAGAAAGGCGAATGCCATCTGAGGCTGGATGATCTGCTGGAGTTTTCCGAAGGCCAGCTTCTTGTGCTGACTTTGCAGCATCGTTTTGAAACGACGAAAGTCCTGAAGGTGCTGGACCGGTTGCGGCAGAGTCGCGCGGACGGCGTCTGGCTCGCGGTAAGTCTGCTCTATCGCGGTGACGACCGGCGCCGTTTGCAGCGATTGCAGCGGATCGCGGCCGCCGCCCGCGTGCCGCTGCTTGCGACCAACGAGGTGCTGTACCATCACCCTGTACGCCGTCCGTTGCAGGATGTCCTCACCTGCATTCGTGAAAAGATCACGATCGATGCCGTCGGGCGAAAGCTCGAAGCCAACGCCGAGCGGCATCTGAAACCGGCGCATGAGATGGCGCGGTTGTTTCGTGATATCCCGGAATCTATCGCCGAAACGGTGGCGTTCGCTTCGCGCATCGCATTCACCCTCGATCAGCTTCAATATCAGTATCCTGACGAACCGGTGCCCCCCGGCAAGACGGCGCAGTGTCATCTTGAAGATCTGACGTGGGCCGGCGTCGCAAAATATTTTCCGGAAGGGTCGGACGACAAGTTGCGTGCGGTGCTGCGCAAGGAACTCAACCTGATCGCCGAACTTAAATACGCTCATTACTTTCTCACCGTGCATGACATCGTGCAATGGGCGCGCAGCCAGAACATCCTGTGCCAGGGGCGCGGCTCGGCGGCGAATTCGGCCGTGTGCTATGTGCTCGGCATCACCGCGGTTAATCCGGCTGAGACCGATCTTCTGTTCGAACGGTTCATCTCGAAAGAGCGGCTGGAGCCTCCGGACATCGACGTCGATTTCGAGCATTCGCGCCGCGAGGAGGTGATGCAGTATGTCTATCGCCGCTATGGCCGCCATCGCGCCGCGATCATCGCCACCGTCATTCATTATCGGCCGCGCAGCGCCATCCGCGATGTCGGAAAGGTGCTGGGGCTGACCGAGGATGTCACGGCGGCGCTCGCCGACACGGTGTGGGGGAGCTGGGGCGATGATGTCAGCGACATGCAGATCAGGCAGGCTGGGTTCGATCCACAAAACCCGATGGTGCGCCGCGCTATTGCGCTTGCCACCGAGTTGATCGGATTTCCGCGTCATCTATCGCAGCACGTCGGCGGCTATGTGCTGACGCAGGATCGGCTCGACACCTATGTGCCGATCGGTAATGCCGCGATGGACGATCGCACCTTTATCGAGTGGGACAAGGACGATGTCGACGCCATGCGGATGATGAAGGTCGACGTGCTCGCGCTCGGCATGCTGACTTGCATCCGCAAATGCTTTGATCTGATCGCCGAGCACAAGGGGAAGCGTTACGAGCTGGCGGACATTAAGTCGAGGGACGACGACGAAGTCTATCAGATGTTGCAGCGAGGCGAATCCCTCGGCGTGTTCCAGGTCGAAAGTCGTGCGCAGATGAACATGCTGCCGCGGCTGAAGCCGCGCACATTCTATGATCTCGTGATCGAGGTCGCCATCGTCCGTCCCGGGCCGATCCAGGGCGACATGGTGCATCCCTATTTGAAGCGGCGAGCCATGAAGCCGGAGGATATCGACTATCCCTATCCGAAGGGTGGCAACAGGAATGAACTGCGCAACGTGCTGCACAAGACGCTCGGCGTGCCGTTGTTTCAGGAGCAGGCGATGCGGATCGCCATCGAAGCCGCGAAGTTCACATCTGAGGAAGCCAATGGCCTGCGCCGTGCGATGGCGACATTCCGCAACGTGGGGACCATTGGCTCCTTTCAGGAGAAAATGGTCGGCAGCATGATTGCGCGCGGCTACGATCCGATATTCGCGAAAAACTGTTTCGAACAGATCAAGGGATTCGGGTCTTACGGCTTCCCCGAGAGCCACGCGGCGAGCTTCGCGCAGCTCGTCTATGTCTCGTCATGGCTGAAGTGTTTCCATCCCGACGCGTTTTGCTGCGGTCTATTGAATTCGCAGCCGATGGGCTTTTACGCACCGGCGCAGATCGTCGGCGATGCCCGCAAGAACGGCGTCGAGGTGTGGCCGATCGACGTCTCGTTCAGCCATTCGCAGAACACTCTGGAAGAGCGTGTGGGCGCGCATCACGCGGTGCGGCTCGGCTTCCGTCAGATCGACGGATTCAAGTGGGTTGATAGGGATGAGGAGTATTTGAAACGAGACAAGATTCGGTCTCGGAATAACGAGTTAGACGACTGGGGAGAGCGTATCGTCGCCGCGCGGCGGCACCGCCCCTTCACCTCCATCGAGGATTTTTCCCGCGACACCAAACTGCCGAAGCGCGCGCTGATCCTGCTGGCCGATGCCGATGCTTTTCGCTCGCTCGGGCTCGACCGCCGTGCGGCGCTGTGGGCGGTGCGCCGACTGCCGGACGACGTGCCGCTGCCATTGTTCGAAAGCGCCGTCGCGCGCGAGCTGCCGGACGAACATGCCGCGCCGCTGCCCGGGATGCCGCTGCCGGAGCAGGTGGTTGCCGATTATCAGACCGTGCGGTTGTCGTTGAAGGGCCATCCGATGGAATTCCTGCGCGCGATGTTCACCCGCGAGCGCCTGGTGAGTTGCGCCGAGATTTGCCATGCCAATGACAGGCGGCGCGTCAAGTGTGCGGGCGTGGTGCTGGTGCGGCAGCGGCCGGGCAGCGCCAAGGGCGTCGTCTTCATGACGCTGGAAGACGAGACCGGAATTGCCAATATCGTGGTGTGGCCGAAGATCATGGAGCGTTACCGCAAGGAGGTGATGGGCGCGCGGCTGATCGAGGTGGAGGGCCATATCCAGAGCAGCCCGGAGCAGGTCGTACATCTTATCGCAAGCAAGCTGACCGATCGCTCAACCGAGCTGATGCATCTGGCGAACGATGCGCTCGTGCCCAGGCATCCGCTGCCGCCGCCGGTCACACCGGCCGAGCCGCTCAACGACGACCGCCGCGAACACCCCGACAATCCGGCACAGAGAGTTCGTCACCCGCGCAACGTGCGCATTCTGCCGCGCTCGCGGGATTTTCATTGAGTTATTCGTTATGCCGGGCATAGCCGCCCGGAAGGAAAACGGCATTGCTTCGCTTGCCTATGACCCCGGCATCCATATGGATTTCCGCTTCAAGTTCGGCAAATGACGGCCTCAAGCCTGATCGTGCCCTCTCACTCCACCGACGCGCCGACAGGCGGTCCGCCCGGTGGGCGATGCAGGAAGGTGATCGTCGCGAACGCGCCGAGCCAGGAGCCGACCGCGGCGAAGGCCACATAGACCCAGTTCTCGGTATAACTGATCACGGCGAAGGACGAGAGCAGGTACCAGATGCTGCTCCAGGTCGCCGCCGGAACGCGCCGTCGCGCCACCACGGCCGAGGTGAACATCACATAAACGGCATCGGTCGCCGCGGTAGCGAGTACGACACCCACGGCGGTCAAGGGATCAATAGCGGCCATGACAGCTCCTTGCATTCGCATAAACATGAAATAGGGCCGGTGCGCTGTCCCGCGCCGTATCGCATCGGCAGTTGACGTTGGATGGCAAATATTAATGCGCCGGTATGCATTTGCTGGAAATCAACGTTGCGATCGGCGCCGATTGATTATCGTCCGCCTCATACCCGAAAACGAAGACGCCGCCGGTACAAATAACGTATTTCATTTCTTGCGGCGGGTGACATAACCCGCAGTCGGACCATTCACGGAGAAGCAGGTATGAGCGAGGCGGAGCAGGGCAAATCCATCGGAATGGCGGAACTGAAGGCTGCCGCCGCTCGGCTCGCCGGACGAGTGATTCGTACGCCGCTGGTTCATTCGCGCACGCTGTCCGAAATCACCGGGGCCGAGGTCTGGCTCAAGCTGGAAAATCAGCAGTTCGTCGCCTCTTTCAAGGAACGCGGCGCGGCCAACAAGCTCCTCACGCTGTCGGCGGACGAAGCGCGGCGCGGCGTCATCGCCATGTCCGCGGGCAATCACGCCCAGGGCGTTGCCTATCACGCTCATAATCTCGGAATCGCCGCCACGATCGTGATGCCGAAATCAACGCCTTTTGTGAAGGTGTCGCGAACCAGGAAGCTCGGGGCGCGGGTGCGGCTCGAGGGCGAAATGCTGGCGGAGTCCGCCGCGTTTGCCCGGCAACTGGCCGCGGATGAAAATCTTGTCTTTGTCCATCCCTACAACGATCCGGCCGTGATCGCCGGGCAGGGCACGGTGGCGCTCGAGATGCTGGAAGATCAGCCGGCGCTCGATTGTATCCTTACGCCCGTCGGTGGCGGCGGACTGGTCGCGGGTTGCGCGATCGCGGCGTCGGGTCATGCGTCGGCGGTCGAGGTGATCGGTGTCGAAGTGGAGTCGTACGCCGCCGTGGCGCAGCATCTCGCTGGGCATCCGATCTCGGTCGGCGGCGCGACCATCGCCGAAGGCATCGCGGTGCGCGATGTCGGTTCGCTGCCGCTGGCGATCCTCCGTGAGTATGGCATCGAGGTGATGACGGTCGCGGAGCGTTTGATCGAGAAGGCCGTCATCCAGATGCTGGAGATCGAGAAGACCGTGACGGAAGGTGCGGGCGCGGCCGCGCTTGCGGCGCTGATGAGCGATCCCGGGCGGTTCGTCGGGCGCAAGATCGGCTTGATCGTCTCCGGCGGTAACATCGATACGCGCACGCTCGCCAACGTGCTGATGCGAGGGCTGGTCCGCGACGGCCGGCTGATCGATCTCGTCGTGGAGATTTCTGACAAGCCCGGAGCGCTGGCCGAACTCGCATGCGTCATTGCCGAACTCCGTGGCAACATCGTCGAGGTGCAGCACCAGCGTCTGTTCAGCGCTTTGTCCGCCAACATGACCGAGGTCGAGCTGGTGATCGAGGCGCAGGACACCGCGCACGGCAGCGCCATCGTCGCCGGCCTGGAAGCCAAAGGCGTGAGAGCGCGCCGCCGCGACCGGCTGGTGCTATCAAGGGATTGAGAACGCCATTACATTGGATCGTTGCAGCCTGCACCAGAACATGGAAGCGCATGGAGGCGTATCATACATGATGGACGTGCGGACGACGGCCTGATGCCCAGGATTTTCACCGATCCCGCCGCAATCGTTGATGACATCATCCGCGAGAACGGTTCTCGTCTGGTGGTGGGACTGCCGCTTGGGCTCGGCAAGGCCAATCACATCGTCAATGCGCTGTATCGCCGGGCGGAAGCCGATCGCAATCTCGACCTCACATTGTTCTCGGCGCTGACGCTGGAGAAGCCGCGGCCATCGAACGAGTTGGAAAAGCGTTTCATTACGCCAGTGATCGATCGCCTGTTCGGCGATTGGCCGGATCTCGATTACGCCACCGCTTTGCATAAGGGCGCGTTGCCGCCGAACGTCAAGGTCACCGAGTTTTTCTTCCTGGCAGGAAAATGGCTGCGCAACAGCTATGCCCAGCAACACTACATCGCCGCCAATTACACTCACGCCGCGTCCTATATCCTCGACCGAGGCCTCAACGTCATCACTCAACTCGTGGCGAAGCGCGTCGTCAACGGCGAGACGCGCTACAGTCTGAGCAGCAACACGGACACCACGCTCGACCTTCTGCGCGCCCGCGCTGCGGGCCGCGCGTCGTTCAAACTGGTGGGACAGGTCAACTCGCAATTGCCGTTCATGCCCGGCGCCGGCGATCTTCCAGCCAGCGAGTTCAGCGCGGTCCTCGACAGCTCCGCTACCGACTTTCCGTTATTCGCGCCACCGTCCGAGCCGGTATCCGACACCAAATATGCCATCGGCCTGCACGCGGCCGGGCTGATCAAGGATGGCGGAAGTTTGCAGATCGGCATTGGCCAGACCGGCGATGCGCTGGCGCAAAGCCTGATCGTTCGTCACCGCGATAACGCGCGCTTTCGTGAGATCGCCGCACGGCTTGCGCCAGACAGTGCAATGGCGGAGACCGCGCCGTTTGCAACTGGCCTTTATGGCGTCAGCGAAATGGTTTTCGAGGCGTTTCTCGGGCTGATTAAAGCGGGCGTGTTGAAGCGCGAGATCGACGGTGCGGTGCTGCACGGCGCGTTCTTTCTTGGACCGCAATCATTCTATCGCGCGTTGCGCGAGATGACGCCGGACGAGCGCGCCCGCATCCAGATGACAGCGGTGTCCTTTACTAATGAACTTTACGGCGATGAGGCCGCCAAGCGTCGCGCCCGAGTTGACGCGCGCTTCGTCAACAACGCGATGATCGCAACCCTGATGGGGGCTGCGATCTCCGATGGTCTCGACAACGGTCAGGTGGTGAGCGGCGTCGGCGGACAATACAATTTTGTGGCGCAGGCTTTTGCGCTCGAGGGCGCGCGCTCGATCCTCACTCTGGAATCGACCAGACGAGAGAAGGGCGGCGTGGTGTCCAATATCCGCTGGACCTACGGCCATGCCACCATTCCGCGCCACCTGCGCGATATCGTGGTCACCGAATATGGAGTGGCGGACCTGCGCGGAAAAGCCGATGCCGATGTGATCGCGGCGATGCTCAACGTAACGGACTCGCGTTTTCAGGATCAGTTGATGCGGCAGGCGATCGACGCCGGAAAACTGCCGCGCAATCACCGGATTCCCGCAGCGCATTGTGACAACACGCCGATGCGGATCGCAGCCGCGCTGAGCCCCGCGCGAACTGCTGGACTGCTGCCATCGTTTCCGTTCGGCAGCGATTTCACCGAGATCGAGCAGCGGCTGATACCGGCGCTTGAAATCTTGCGCGACGCATCACGTTCGCCGTTGGCGCTCATCGGGTTGCTGATGGAAGGATTGCGTCCCGGCGATGCATCGGTGCAACCCGCGCTTGCGCGTATGGGGCTTGATCATCCGAATACGTTTTCGGACAGGCTTTATCGTGCGCTTCTCAACGGCGCGCTGAAGGAGAGCAAGAAGTAAACACAGCGCCATCCTCGTCTCGCACCGAGCGATGACGCTAGGTCATCGGTTCTTGTTGTTCGGCTTGCGTTTCTCGATGAACGCCGCCATGCCTTCGGCGCGATCTTCCAGCGCGAAGGTCGAACGAAACAGGTCGCGCTCGACGTTCACGCCTTCCGACAGCGTCGTCTCGAAGGCGCGATTCACGGCGTTCTTGGCCATCGCTGCGGCAGGACGCGACATCGAAGCGATTTTTTTCGCCGCAGCCATCGCTTCGTCCATCAGTTTGTCAACGGGCACGACCCGGCTGACGAGGCCCGAGCGCTCTGCCTCGGCAGCGTCCATCATCCGGCCGGTGAGGCAGAGGTCCATCGCCTTTGCCTTTCCGATGGCGCGGGTCAGGCGCTGCGTGCCGCCGATGCCGGGAATGGTACCAAGCGTTATTTCGGGCTGGCCGAATGTCGCGGTGTCGGAGGCGATGATGATGTCGCACATCATAGCCAACTCGCAGCCGCCGCCGAGCGCATAGCCGCTGACCGCCGCGATAGTGGGCTTGCGGCAGGAGGCGATGCGGTCGCCCCCGATCGCTTTGAAGTCCTCGTTGAACATGTCGATGAAGCTTTTCGGCTGCATCTCCTTGATGTCGGCGCCGGCGGCAAAAGCCTTTTCGTTACCAGTGATCAGGATGCATCCGATTTCGCATTCGGCTTCGAATTCATCTACCGCAGCCGCTATTTCGCGGAGCACCGCGAACGACAGCGCATTGAGCATTTTCGGACGGTTCAGTTTGATGACACCGACCTGGTCCTTACTCTCGACGATGATGTGCTCGAAACTGCGCATGGTCCGTCCCGCGTTGTCATTAGCCGGTCGCGAAGGAGACGCGGCAGCGGACAATGTGCCTGCGGTCCAGTCGCGCCGCAAGCTTGCGGCAGCGAACACGAGGTCCACACCACCAGCAGGTCAATATACGTCGGCTTGAAAACTGGCGGCCCGCCGTCGGGATGACGGCGTAAAGTCTTGAAGAACGGGATCCTGGTGGCCCTATGTCGGATCAGGCCATAAACATCCGGGCGGCGGACCCGATCGTGAGCAAACCGCCGAAGGCGATGAAGATTTTGCCGATCAGAGAGGTATGGTTCCAGGCAGAGCTGTCGCTTGATGCCGCCTGGCCGGTATCGCCACTAGAGGGCGACGTGATGTCAATCGAGGCCAATGCCAGGTGAGGTGCGTCCTGATGGCTGTCGGCCAGGGCCCGGTCAATTTCGTTGAGTTCATCTGAGGGAACGATATCCACGGCGGCCGCAAGGGAGGGGGTGTTGTCGGCGTGTGGCGCTGCATCCCCCTGATTAGCCAGCATCTCGCCGGCGCTATTGGCAAGTGCGCTCGCTTGGACTTTTGGTGACTCGTCCTTGGACAAATCTTCCGTGGTGCCAGGGGAGATATCGGTGCTGGCGTTTGCGTTGGCGACCGTCGGCGGCAGCGGTATGTGCTTGTTGCTATCCTGGATTGCAGAGGCAGTTGTTTCCTCCGCTTTTTTATCGGTTTTTGATTCGGGCTTGGTCGATTTCCGCGTGCGCGTGGCTTGCCGCTTGTGCGATGGGTGTTTGGCAAGTTTGCCGGACCTGACCGGCGCCACCGCTTTTTCGGTATGGGCGGCGGCTACTCCGGTGGGTTCCGCCACGCTGTCTGTCGCGCGCATTGGCCCCGCGAAACCAAGTAAAAGTCCGGCTGCGATGATCAACGCCGAGCGCCCGCTAGCCCCGATGCTCATGACGATTTCTCCCCGGTATGTCGGTTCCCTGACCGGCAAAAGAAACGCCCGGAGTGGCCACATCGGGGCAAAAAAAGGGAATTTTTCGACCACTACGGGCCAAACCGCGGTGAAAGCACCGAAAATGAGGTAGCACATGCCTGGTTTTGGCTCTGGGCCCGCGGCAGGTGCGCCCGGTTATCGGTCTGGCTAGCCGTGTATCTCGGAAGAAGAAACCGGCTTTCGGATAAGGATTATGCTCGATCAAAGGATACGGGTATCGAAGATACGGCTAAAGAGTAACGCAACTCTAGTTCTAGCCATCGCCCGCAGCGGCCGCTTGTTGCGTTCGATGAAAGCGCAGTACCTGTTGCGCAGTGGACTGGCGCAGACATTCATAGGTCCGCTTCGCGGCATCGATGTTCGTCATCTCAACATGAGTCAGATCGCGGCGCATGTCGATGATGGTTTTCACTGTTGCCCAGGAGAGGCCGCCTACCTTAGCCAGAATAAGTACGCCCTCGGTTTGGGATTCGATCATCATTTTTTCGGCGTCTGCGATCGAGACATTGGCGAGACAGGCAATGGCGGCATTCGTTTCATCGAACTTTCTGGCTTCCGCAAACGCAGCGACTTCTTGCTCGTCCAACCGCCCATCTTCGTACAGCGACCTGACCAGCCCATGTGCGATCGTCGTTTCCCTGCTGATGGTCCCGGGCGCCGAGCGTGCTCGCCGCGTTACCTCGCTAACGACGACCGAAACGTCGTTTGTCAGATCTGGGTTAGCCGCCGCGAGACGCGCCCGCACCGTGGCGGAGGCCTTTGCGATCAGCTTCAAATAGTGATGCCGCGGGATCGACCGCCGCATTCCGACGCAGGTCGCGATGTCGTCGTTGCCTTCGGCGCGTTCGACCAACTGCGTGAAGCCAAGCTCGGAAAAATCAGCGCCCGGATTGTTAACGGTGCTTTTGACGACTTCGTCGTTGCCTCGCTCGATCAGAACATCGGTGACCGCGACGCTTAAAACCCTCCGCGTGGAGATCGCCAGCAAATGAGCCTGGCTTTTGCTGCGGACGCTCTCGATAAGCACATCATCGCTGAGCCGCTCGGATTGCGACAGCACGGGTGCGGCGACTTCGATCAGATCGTCGAAGGCGAGGACGTGAATGATCTGCGGCGGAGCCTTTGCAACGGGAGCCAGGCGTCTGGCAAGCAGCGCTTTCGCCGAACTCTCGATGTGCTGAATCAAGCAATTAAAAACGTCATCGAAGAGCGTGATTTGATCGTCGGAATAGTCGACCGTGTGGTTCAGGAAAAGGTCGGTGACTCGCTGCAGTGTTTCGATCCGCCGCGCGATTGTGCCATGGGTGAGAACGGTCTGGAGTTCCTCGAGCAGATTTGCCGACCCCGGCGATTTGGAAAGCATGGCTCTATCCTAGAGTTCTGCAGTGACGTTCCGATCGCGCTGATCCAGGATGACTGCCGCGGTAGACCACTGCGGAATCGAGCGATCGGAGCCAAACTATTCAAATGGCCCGTCGATGAGTAGCTGGGCGGGGAATTTGCGGCGAAAAGCCTTTAAGTTTGGTGTGTTTTTTTATCGGGATGTGCCTCGGATAGGTTGTTCTACGCGAAACGCTGCTCTTTATCAGATACCCATGGCGCTTGCCCTTTCGCCGATTCGGGCACAACCTAGCCGTGGCCGAACGGCTGATTGCTTGTAATTTGAGAAGATTTTACTTTGCCATTCGAACCTTCTTCCCCGCAAACCCGACCAATTCTACGAGACGGCAAGTGAGCACGACTCAGGCGGCTTCCGATGAAGCTCTAATTGCCAGGATCGCTCAAGGCGACCGCCTCGCCATGCAGGTGCTGTACGGGCGTCATCACGTCAGGGTCTTTCGTTTTGGACTGAGACTCGTGCGGAACGAACAGATCGCCGAAGACCTTATCAGCGAGGTTTTTCTCGATGTGTGGCGTCAGGCCGGCAAATTCGAAGGGCGATCCGCGGTCTCCACCTGGTTGCTGGCAATTATGCGATTCAAAGCCCTCTCTGCGCTTCGCCGCAGGAAGGATGCCGAACTCGATGATGAGACGGCCAATGAAATCGAGGATCAATCCGACGATCCGGAGGTGACGGTACAGAAGAAGGATACGGGAAACGCGCTCCGCAAGTGTCTGATGCAGCTTTCAGCCGAGCACCGAGAGATCGTCGATCTCGTCTACTACCACGAGAAATCGGTGGAAGAGGTCGCTGAGATTGTCGGGATACCCGAGAACACTGTTAAGACGCGATTGTTCTACGCGCGCAAGAAACTGGCCGGTCTGCTGCAGGCAGCCGGAATCGAACGAGGTTGGCCATGACAGCGGCGAAGAGGGTCACGGACGACGAGCCTGGAGATGTCGAGGCGCTGCTACCGTGGCATGCTGCCGGCACGCTGAGCACGCGTGACATACGCCGGGTTGAGGAAGCGCTCGCGCGCGATCCCGATTTGGCGAAGCAATATGCGGTGATCCGGGATGAATATGTTGAAACCATTTCACTCAATGAAAGCCTCGGCGCTCCGTCTTTAAGCGCGCTGCAAAAACTGTTCGCCGCAATCGACGCCGAGCCGGCACTGAGCGTTCCGATAGCGCGCCTCGGCCTGTGGGCGCGGGTTTCGCAGTTCTTTAGCGACCTGTCGCCGCGCACATTGGCGGCGGCCGGTGCGGTCGGAGCGCTCGTGGTTGTGCTCCAGGCCGGCGTGATCGCCGCGATGCTGACGAAGGACGATGGCGGCCAATTGTTTCGCACAGCGTCTCACAGCGCGCCGGATGCACCATTGACCCGCGGACTGGCCGTAGAAGCGGGACCGAAGGCGTTGGTACGGTTCGCGCCGGATGCGCGCATGTCCGATATTAGTGCTTTCCTGAACACCTACCAGGCCACGATTGTTTCTGTGTCCCGCAACGGCCTGTTCCAGCTGCGCTTCGATCAGCATAAGGATTTTCCTGGCCTGTTGGGCAAGCTCCAGAGCGAAGCGATCGTCAATCTGGCGGTTCCTGCCGAGTAGTGGACGTGAACTTTTTCTGACCGCACTCGGTTTCCGCTTTGCGGCGCCAGGGGAGCCACAATGGAGCACAGTGCGATGCGCCAGCGCATGACGGGCATAACGAAATGGAGCGCCGCGCTCTTTGCCCTGACAAGTTTGTGCTGGATCGCATGCGATGCTTCGACGGCACATGCGCAAGGTTATATGCAAGGATCCAGGGGCTCTCCGGGCTTCGGTACGCAAGGGCGCGCGCCGATGCCCTCGCCGGGTGGCGGACCGCGCGGCATGGGGCTAGGCTCCGGCCTGGGCTTGGGCTTGGGTTACGGGCTAATGCTCGGTGCCATCGGGACTTCCAGCAGAGCACCTTATGTCGAAGCACCTTACCGTGCCATCGAGCGCGACGGCAGTGTGAACGGCCGGCCATCGCGGCCCCAGCCCCGCAAAACAGTTGTCCGTGAACAGAAACCGCGAAAGCCAGTCATCGGGATCACGGCGTCAGGAATTTCCTTTATTCGCTATGCGCCTAATACATTTCCGGTTTGCTCAGGCGGCAATGGCGCGATGAGCGGCGACTGCAACGGCCGTCCGTTCGTGGCCGACCTCGGAGGCAATGGTCCGCCGGCCCAGGATCAGAACGGCGGGCCTCGCCGCAATGCGAGGCAGGCCGCAGTGACGCGCAACTATCTGCCCGGCGAGATTGTTGCTGAGACGGCCGCGATGCCGGATGCGCAACTCACTGCTCTGGCGCGGCGGCATCGGTTGCAGCGTGTCTTTTCTCAGAATTTTTTGCTGACGGGCAGTACGCTCAGTCTGTTCCGCATCGTCGGCCGCCGGCCGGTCGAAGATGTGCAACGTGAACTGCGCGCCGATGCGGCCGTGCGTTCGGCGCAGCCAAATTTCCGCTATATTCTCCAGGATCAGAAGACGGTGGTGGTGACCGAAGGCGATCCTGCGCAGTATGCGCTGGCAAAGCTACGGCTACCGGAAGCGCATGGGTTGGCACACGGCAACGGCGTCATTGTAGCGGTGATCGATTCCGCAATCGATGCGGATCATCCTGAACTCGCCGGTTCGATAGCGGCGAGTTTCGATGCACTCGACAGCAAAAGCGAGCCGCACGTGCACGGCACCGGTATTGCCGGTGCGATCGTCGCCCACGCGCGGCTGATGGGGAGCGCTCCGTCCGCCAAGATTCTCGCGATCCGTGCCTTCGGTGTGACGCAGGGCACGGCCGAGAGCGCCTCGTTCACCATCCTCAAGAGTCTCGACTACGCGGCGGCTCATGGTGCGCAGATCATCAACATGAGTTTTGCTGGTCCGAAGGATGCGCTGGTCTCGCGCGGCATTGCTGCGGCCGCGGCGAAAAGCATCGTCATGGTGGCCGCGAGCGGTAATGCTGGTCCGAAATCGCCGCCGCTCCATCCGGCCGCCGACGCGCAGGTGATCGCGGTGAGCGCGACCGACGCCGACGACCGGCTGTTCGCGGCCTCCAATCGTGGCAGCCACGTTGCAGTCGCTGCTCCCGGCGTTGATATTTTTCTTCCTGCACCGAACGGCAAATATCAGATGACGTCGGGGACTTCGTTCTCCGCAGCTTACATCAGTGGTCTCGCTGCACTGGTTCTGGAGCGTCGTCCAACGCTGACACCCGCCGAAGTCCGCGCCATTCTGACGACAAGCGCGCGCGATCTCGGTGTGCCTGGCCGTGACGATCTGTTCGGTGCCGGCGAGGCGGATGCGTGTCGCGCTGTGCAAGCTGTTCCGGAAAACGCGGTTCCGACCGCTGACAAAACCGCGCCCGTCACGGCCGTGTCTGATCCGGTGCCTGCCGCATCCAGTGCTGTTCCTGTGACGACCAGTGAGGCCGCGCCTTCAAGCGAACCGCAGCCAGCGCCGGTGAGTACGAATCCAGGCGGCACTGATTTGCCCGCGAAATAGCTAGAGCGTTTTGAGCGAAGTGAATGCTGGTTCGCGTGAAGAACACGCGTCAAATCAAAATCATAAAGCTCTGCTTCCGATTCATCAGAGTCTTTCCAGATCGTTAAAAAAGTTTCTGTCTTCCTTGAACGTTTTCAGGGGACTCGACGACAGAATGAGTGTGGGAGGCCAAACTCCCCTGAGGCTATATTAGGCGCGAGCGCCCATCCACCCCAGCGCCCATATGGCTTGACCCGCCCGGTTGTCCCCCCGGGCGGGTCTTCTCATTTCTGTGTCCTTTTGATGTGCCTGCGTTTGTTCTGCGCTCCTATGCACAAAAGACACATAGGAACAACCGAGTTGTTTCCGCGTTTCAACCCCGCAACAACAGGAGATTTGCGATGGATTGGAACCGTGTCGAAGGAAGCTGGAAGCAACTCAAAGGTGCGGTCAAGGAGCAATGGGGTAAGCTGACCGATGATGATCTTGATGTCATCGGTGGGAGGCGCGAACAGCTTGAGGGCAAAATTCAGGAACGCTACGGTTACCAGAAGGACCAAGCGAAGAAAGAAATCGATGATTGGTACGGTCGCCAGAAGTGGTGATCCTCAGCCCCGCCAAAAGGCGGGGCTTTTTATTGTGATTAGCGTTTCGGCGTAGGTCGGCAGCGTGCCATTCATCGCCGGAGCGAGCATAGTTTGTTTCGATCGTACGTTTGTGATCCCGCCACGCAGCATCTCCTTGCCGTTTGCGAGGCCGCCTGTAACACCCGTCCTGTGGACTGCTTCCACAATGGCGTCATATTCACGCCACAAAGCACTGGACTTCGCGCAGGTTTTCCACAGAATATCCCGCAAGCTTGAATGATTCGTTCGTTGCGTCTGCGTCCGTTTCCCTCCCTGCGGACTGTCCCCCAATGACTCAACGATACGATGCCGGGCGTACGCCCGACCACGCTCAAGATGTCCTCAATCGCTGGTGTGTACTTGCCGAACAGCGGCTCGATTTTCTGATCGAGCTTTATGAAAGCGGCAGGTGGCGACGTTACCATTCCGAAAATGCTTTCATGGAAAACCTGCGGGAGGCAAAGACCGTCGTCGAAGTCTGGCGAATGCTGGCGCGGCGTGAAGCCATGCCGGACAATCGCGCAGTCGACTGGTCGTGGCTCAATCGACCCTCGGACTCTCCCGCTATTCAGGGTGACACCGTGCCGGCTGGAGCTGCGGTGCCGCATGCAGCGCTGGCGATTGCCGGATCCCAAGACGACTCGATGCTTCGAGCGAACAACGATGTGCCGGCTGGAAAAGCGGCCTAGAGCCTTTCCGTTTCTGTTGGAATTAGAAGCGGGGCTCTGAGGTGACTTGCCGAGGCATGTGTGGCTTGAATCGTTGCCATCACCGCTTCGCTTGCCATCTCGATTTCAACGCACCGCGTTGGCGCCGATAACGATCTGCGCGTATTTCGCAGCGCCATTGGCTGCGAGGTCCGGCGTCACGGGCTTGGCGTGGTCAAGCCCCACCACCGCGCCGCGCGGCGCGTCTGAAATCACATTGGTGTTGACCAGCGCGGTACCAGCGCCGTCCGCGACCGAGACTCCGATGCCAATGAAGGTTTTACGGATCACGTTGCCTGTGATCGCGACATCGCGAAGATATTTGCCCCAGCCTGCCATGATGCCGAACGACGGCGCGTTCTCGATGACGTTTCCGGTCACTGACGTATCCGCCTCGACGTAAATGCCGATGCCGGCATCGTCGTCAGGGGCGGTGCCGATCGGACGCTTCGGCAACAGGTTGCGGATGATGTTGCCCTGAACGACCGCAAGCCGTCCGCCCTCATTGAAGTTGCAGACGGAGACGCCGACCGCCGCACCGTCCACGGTGTTGTTGGCGATCACGGCGCCCTCGAAGGCGAATTCGGAATACAACGCCACCTCGCGCACGCCGCTGATGCTGTTGCCGGTGATCTGGATGTTTGAGGCCGAGTTGCCGCGCACGGCGGAGTAATCGCAGTCGCTGATGCGATTGCCGCTGATGATGACGTTGCCGGCGCGAAACGCGTTGATGGCGTTGCCGTATTGGCCGGAGCCGCCTTGGCCGGCCTTGATGTTTTCGATCCGGTTGCCGGTGACGATCGAACCGTCGTCGCCGATGGCCGTGCGCAGGATCTCGATGCCGTTGTCTTTTGTCCCGAGAATGGTGTTGCGCGCGATCGTCAGCCCGAGCGCGTCGAAGGAGACAATCCCCGTCGTTTCAATTTTATCGATGACATTGCCGCTCATCTCACCGGCGACATTTTCGAGCCAGATGCCGTTGCCGCCGCTGCCTGTGATTGCGCAATCCAGAATCCGGACATCGCGCCCGCCAAGGCAATGGATCAAGCCGCGCCGCCCGGGGAGGGGAATGCCGTCTCCATCAAGGGTGAGGTTGCTAAGACCGATGTGGTCGGCACCCTCGGCTGCCAGCAGCGAAGCGCCGCCTGTGAACATCAGTGTGGTCGCGCCGCGCACGCCGATGAGTTGCGAGCCTTTGGCAAGTTGCAGCGGTCCGGTGCGGTAGACGCCGGGGGGCAGCGCGAGCGGCGCGTTGGCGCGGGTCGCCTCATCGATCGCCCGTTGCAGCGCGCGGGTCTGGTCGCCGGTTGCGTTGGGCCGTACGCCATAATGAGTGGCGTCGCGCCCGAGCGTCGATGTCAGCGGAGCCGCACGGACTGCATCCGCCGGCATCGCCACTGCACCGGCGACGCCTGCGGCGGAAGCTCCGAGGATATGGCGGCGATCGATATCCATGGATTATTGATCCTCTGAAGCCAAAGCAAACGCCTTACGTCTGGATGTAACCCGGAAAATGGGGATGACGGCTGGCGTGTGACGCCGAAGGTGAGCGATTGTTGGCGACAGGGTTAATGCGGTGGCGTCGGGACCATTGGATTGTGCGGCACGAACAATCGTCCGCGCTCGACGACGACGACCACGACGAAAGCGGCGATTGTGCAAAGGAAAGCGCCGGTCGCGAACGGCAGCATGGTGCCGTTGAAATCCTGCCCGATCAGGGCGCCGACGCCGCTGCCTAACAACGTTGTGATCGAGCCGAACAGGGATGATGCGGTTCCCGCGATATGGCCTTGCGGTTCCATCGCGAGCGCGGTGAAGTTCGAGAACATCAGCCCGAAAGCAAACATCGTGCCGATCGCGAACATCATATAGATCGGAAACGACAGCCAGCCCTGCCACGCGGTGAGCAGCGTCAGCGCTGCGATCACCACCGATCCCGTCAGAGCGCCGTGCGAGATCACCCGCATGCCGAACCGGCCGACAACGCGCGCATTCAGGAAACCCGCCGCGGCAAGGCCGGTGGCGATGGCGGCGAAGGCGAGCGGAAAAGAGTCGCCGAGACCGTAGATTCCGGTGAAGATCTGCTGTGAGCAGAACACATAGGCGAACAACACGCTCTGGATGCCGCCGGCGGCGAGTGCATATCCAATGGTCTGCCGGTTGGTGACAGTCTGGCGGAATGCGTCGAACACGCTTGCAGCGGTCAGCGGCTTGCGTCCCGCGGCCGGCAGGGTCTCCGGCAATCGGATTGCGCACCACGCCAGGGCGAGCAAACCGTAGGCGGTCAGCACCACGAAGATGCCGCGCCACTCTGCGAACAGCAGAATCGCTTGACCGAGTGACGGCGCAAGGATGGGCACCGAGATGAAAATCATCATCGCCAGCGACATCACGCTCGCCATGCGCCGTCCAGCGTAGCAGTCGCGCACGATCGAGGTGGCGATGACGCGGGCGGCCGAACTTCCAACCCCCTGCAGCACCCGCGCCAGCAGCATCATTTCAAACGAGGATGCGATCACCGACAACAGGCCCGCGGCGCTGTAGAGCAGCATTCCACCGATCAGGATCGGACGGCGGCCGAACCGGTCAGACAGCGGCCCCATGATGAACTGGCCTGCGCCGAAGCCGGCCAGATACACCGAGATCACGGCCTGGACGTGGTTGGGATTGGCGATCCCATAGGCATTGCCGACGTCCGGCATCGCCGGCAACATCATGTCTGTCGCAATTGGGTTGAGCGCCATGATGCAGGCGACGAGGGCGACAAACTCAGGAAACCCTCTCGGCTGATGGGCTTGTGATACCCACCCGTCCATATCGGTGTCGGTCATCGATTTGTCTCGGGAGATCGGTAAGCAGCCATATCGATGCCGCTGTTGCGCTGCACAATGCCTGTTTCGGACATGGCTGTCCATCGCCGAACGCAGGGGACCATGAGTTTTCGAGATTTACGCGCGGCGTACCTCCTTCACTAGCTCCAGCAATATAGCCTCGCCGGCATCGGCCAGATGCTCCAGCGTAATGCCGCCGGGGATGCGAGCCGAGCCGTCGCGCCTCAGCGGTGGAACATGAATGAATGCAGCGAGGCGCGGTCCCGTTTGATGATCGGCGGCCTCGATGGCGCGCCAGCAGAGGTAATTGCAAACATAGCTGCCGGCATCGCGCGAGGCGCGGGCGTCGATGCCGGTCAGGCGTGCCGCGCGCAGCAGCCTGAAAACATGCGGTCCGAACGCACGCGCATTCGCCGTGCCTGCGATCGAGCCCTTACGAACCCGCGCTCCGCGCCGGTCCGGCCAGATCGTGGTTATCGCGTTTCGCGCGCGGGTTTCGATCCGCAGCCAGGGTGTGCGCGCCGCAAGGCCGAACATCAAGAGCGCGTGCGGACGATGCGTTGCAAGAAGCTGCGGCAGTTCAAGATCCACCGTGGCGTATGCGACATCAAAGACGTCGGTCGTGATCGTGACGTCGCTCAGCGCGGGTCGACGCAGCTTTGCGAGTCGTTCGACCAGCGGTGGTGTTGGGTTGAACGGCGCGCCAGGAAACGGGCCGAAGCCGGTGATGAGGATGCGGAGACCTTTGCTCATTCCAAACTGGGTCCATTTGCTCTTTTCCCTCTTCCCTGCGGGAGAGGGTAATCCGTCATCTCAGCAGTTCCGCGATCTGACTCGCCCCCAGTCCCGGCGTGAGACGACCTTCGGCGACCGCGGTCTCGGTCGCCTTCACTTTTGCGCGCATCGAAGGATCGTTGCGCAGGCGCGCCGTCATGCGATCCTCGAACATCGACCACATCCACTTCACCTGTTGCAGGCTGCGCCGCTGCGTGAACTCGCCGGACGCGTTCATCGCGGCGCGGTGCTCGACGATTGTCTGCCACAGCTCCGGGATGCCTGATCCGGTCAGCCCCGAGTACGTCACGACCGGCGGAGACCAATGCTGCGAGCGGGGCGCGAGAATTTTTAGCGCGGAACGGTAGGACGCGGCCGCGGCATTGGCGCGCGGCAGATTATCGCCGTCGGCCTTGTTGATCGCGATCATATCGGCGAGCTCAACAATGCCCTTCTTGATGCCTTGCAATTCGTCGCCGGCGCCGGGCAGCATCAAAGCGAGGAAGAAATCCGTCATGTCGTACACGGCGGTTTCGGACTGTCCGATTCCCACCGTCTCCACCAGGATCACGTCGAAGCCCGCCGCTTCGCACAAAAGCATCGCTTCGCGCGTCCTCGCCGCAACACCCCCTAGCGTTCCCGCGGCAGGCGAGGGCCGGATGTAGGCCGCCTCGCATGCCGCCAGTCGCGCCATCCGTGTCTTGTCGCCCAAAATCGAGCCCCCGCTGCGCACCGAGGACGGATCAACCGCCAGCACCGCGATCCGGTGGCCACGCGCGATCAGGTCCATGCCGAGCGCGTCAATGGTGGTGGATTTGCCGACGCCGGGTGAGCCAGTGATGCCGACGCGAAGGGCATTGCCGGTCGCTGGCAGAAGTTCCTGCACCAGTTCGCGCGCGGTGGCCTCGTGATCGGCGCGGCGGCTTTCGATCAGGGTGATGGCACGCGCCAGCGCTGCGCGATTGCCGGCGCGGATGTTGGCGGCGAGGAGCTCGGGATTTCCGGCTACGTTCATCCCGCGAGTCTATTCGCCCGGTATGAAGCGATTGGGAATGCGTCGGTGCGGCAACATTTCAAACATCCGGTTTCGCACGATGGAGGAGAAATCCACTACGCGCTCCAACGAATCAAGATCGTCTGTGTAAATCGCCCATAAAACGTCGAGGTCTATTCGATGATAGACATGGCGGATAAAGTTGCCGAGATCAGCAACTTGCCGCCACGGAATATCCCGGTGTTCACTCTTCCAGTTTTCGGGAATGTGACGCGATGCCTCGCTGAGTATTTCAAGGAATCGTTCGAATGCTGCACGTGTTGCCATATCTGTGGCGACAGCATCGGGAGTCTTGTCGATTAACAGCTTCCTGATTTCCAGAATTGCATTCTTCATATCCATCAGGCGCCAATAAGTCCGGTCAGTCATTGAATACCTCAATGATTTCCGGTCGAATGGTATTTGCCAGTCCGGGCTCTAAGCTGCGCCGCATAAACATATTTGCGGAGAGGCCGAGTTCATCGCCGATGATATGCGATATACCGACAAGATCGATTAACGAAAACTTCGTCTCGGGTTTGATATCGACGAGAACGTCAAGATCGCTATCGGGCCTGGGGTTGCCTCGTGCACGTGAACCGAAGATCGCTAGGCGGCTTATCCCACGCTCCCGGAGCCGTGGTTGAAGCCTTCTTAGGCTAAGGATAATTTCTTCGCGATCGATCATTCCACTCGTTTATCACGATTCCGTTGAATCGTCTCCTTCACTCCGTCGCCGCGCTATGGCCGAGCTTCTCGGTGAGCTTGCGGATAAGGTCTTCGGCGGCGTCCGCGATCACCGTTCCGGGTGGGAAGATAGCCTCCGCGCCGGCCTGGTAGAGCGCATCGTAATCCTGCGGCGGCACCACGCCGCCGACGATGATCATGATGTCGTCGCGGCCCTGCTTTTTCAGTGCGGCCTTCAATTCCGGAACTGTCGTCAAGTGAGCGGCAGCGAGCGAGGACACGCCGAGAATGTGCACGTCGTTTTCGACCGCCTGCCGCGCGGCTTCTTCCGCTGTCGCAAACAACGGTCCGATATCGACGTCGAAGCCGATGTCGGCGAACGCGGAAGCGATTACTTTCTGGCCGCGATCGTGGCCGTCCTGGCCGATCTTGGCGACGAGGATGCGCGGGCGGCGTCCCTCGGCCTCATCGAAGGCGTCGATGAGCGCCTGCACCTTTGAAACCTTGTCGGACATGGCGACAGCCTCGCGCTTGTAGACCCCGGCGATGGACCGGATTTCGGCGCGATGCCGGCCGAACACCTTCTCCATCGCGTCGGAAATTTCGCCGACGGTTGCCTTGGCGCGCGCCGCGTCGATGGCGAGCGCCAGCAGGTTGCCGTTGCCTTCGCCGGCCGAGCGCGTCAGCGCCGCGAGCGCGGCATCGACATCCTCCTGCCTGCGCTCGCTGCGCAACCGTTTCAGCTTCTCGATCTGCAAGCCCCGCACCGTCGAGTTGTCGATCCTGAGCACGTCGATTGGCGTCTCGTGTTCGGGCTTGTACTTGTTGACGCCAATCACGACCTGCTTTCCGGTATCGATTCTGGCTTGCGTCCTGGCGGCCGCTTCCTCGATGCGTAGCTTTGGCACGCCGGCCTCTATCGCCTTTGCCATGCCGCCGAGTTCCTCGACTTCGCGAATGTGGCCCCAGGCCTTCATTGCGAGATCATGCGTGAGCCGTTCGACGTAATACGAGCCCCCCCAGGGATCGACGATGCGTGTGGTGCCGCTCTCCTGCTGCAGGAAAAGTTGGGTGTTGCGGGCGATGCGCGCGGAGAAGTCGGTCGGCAGGGCCAGGGCTTCGTCGAGTGCGTTGGTGTGCAGCGACTGGGTGTGACCTTGCGTCGCCGCCATCGCTTCGACCGCGGTGCGGATCACGTTGTTTAAGACATCCTGCGCGGTCAGCGACCAGCCGGAGGTCTGGCAATGGGTGCGCAAGGAGAGCGAGCGCGCATCTTTCGGATTGAACGGCTTCATGAGCTTGGCCCACAACAGCCGCGCGGCGCGCATCTTGGCGACTTCCATGAAGAAGTTCATGCCGGTCGCCCAGAAGAACGACAGCCGCGGCGCGAACCGGTCGATGTCAAGGCCGGCCTTGAGGCCCGCCCGGACATACTCGACGCCGTCGGCGAGCGTATAGGCGAGCTCGAGATCCTGCGTCGCGCCTGCTTCCTGCATGTGGTAGCCGGAGACCGAAATCGAATTGTACTTCGGCATCTTTTTTGAAGCGTAAGCGAAGATGTCGGAGACGATCCGCATCGAGGGCGCGGGCGGATAGATATAGGTGTTGCGCACCATGAATTCTTTGAGGATGTCGTTTTGAATGGTGCCCGAGAGTTTTTCCGCCGGCACGCCCTGTTCTTCGGCAGCTACAACGAACAGCGCGAGAATCGGCAGCACTGCGCCGTTCATGGTCATCGACACGCTTATCCGGTCGAGCGGGATGCCGGCGAACAGTGTGCGCATGTCGTAGATGGAATCGATCGCCACGCCCGCCATGCCGACGTCGCCCGAAACGCGAGGATGATCCGAGTCGTAGCCGCGGTGGGTGGCGAGGTCGAATGCAACCGACAGCCCCTTTTGGCCGGCGGCAAGATTGCGGCGATAGAAGGCGTTGGAATCCTCCGCCGTCGAGAACCCGGCATACTGCCTGATGGTCCAGGGCTGGTTGACGTACATGGTCGGGTAGGGGCCGCGCAGGTAAGGCGCGATGCCGGGCCATGTGTCAAGAAAGTCGATACCGACAAGATCGGCTTCGCTGTAGCTCGGTTTGACCGGGATGCCTTCTGGGGTCGGCCAGAATTCCGGAGATGGTTCGAAGCTGCCAGCGACAAGAGGCGTAACCGGCGCGAACGCGACGTCGGCGAAATTGGGGATGCGGGTCATCATTATTCAGTCTTGGTCCGGATGTTGGTGGCTGATGATGGTCGCCATCTTTTCCGGTCCGTAATTTTCGGTCGTGGTATGGCTCGGCAGGTTGACGATGGTCGCAATCCAGCCGAGCCGGGACTCCGTTCCGTATTGCCCGGTTGGCATCAGCAGGTCGGGGCGGTCGAATGCGCCGGTCATGATCTCGATGCAAGGACCGCCGATGCGGCTGAAACCCAACGGTGTGCCGCAGGCGGCGCAGAAAGCACGCTCCGCGATGGAGGATGATCGAAACGTCGCCGGAGTACTCTTGGTCCAGCGAAAGTTCTCGCGCGGGATCTCGGCAAAAGACGCAAATGGCGCGCCGGCGGCTTTCTGGCACATGCGGCAGTGACAAATGCTGATGCGCACCGGGGGGGCCGTCAGCGCGAAGCGGATGGCGCCACACTGGCATCCGCCGGTCTGTGACGGTTTCATCTTCTCGGCCATGATCGCTCCAGTCGCTGCCAGACGTCGTTCAGCGCCGCCAACGCATTGGTCCCCGCGAAGATGAAATCGAACACGCCTGCCTGGCGCAAGGCGGGTTCCAGCTCGTTTGGTTGGCCCACCAGATAGATATGGCTTGCACCTGCGGCATGAAAGGCCTGCACCGCGAGAGCAGCCTGTTCAGCATAGACCTGATCCGAGGAGCACAGGCAGACCATTTGGGCTCCAGACACCTTGAAGGCTTCGGCGAGCGGATCTTTTGCGTTCCCTCCGTTACCCGCCAACCCTGAATCGACCGCCTCGATGCCGCCGGCCTCGAAGAAGCTCCGGGCGAAGGTCACGCGGGCGGCGAAGTCGGCAGGGGCGCCGAGAGTGGCGAGGAAGATTTTCGGCCGCGCGCCGGTGGCCTTGAGCCAATCGTCGGAACGGTCGCGCAGCTTTTCGAAGGGGACAGCGAGCCGCATCGGCGCCAGCGCCTCGAAGATAATCCCTGCCTTGCCGCAAGGCTCGGGCGTGACCGGCCTGAGGTCGAGCACGTCGGCCGGCTTCTCATGCAGGTTAGGAAATTCGCTGGTGCCGGTGAGCACGTCGCGCCGTTTTGCGACGTTCATTTCGCGTGCAGCGCGCGTCATGGCAACGCTGCGCTGGATCAGGTTCTGTTCAAGTGCGGCGAAACCTCCGCCGGCTTTCTCAATGTCCTGAAACAGCGCCCAGCTCTTCTGACAAAGCTGCTGCGTCAAGGCTTCGATGCCGCCCGAGCCTGCCGCCGAATCTGCGACTTTGGCGAGGCTAGCTTCCTCTAGCAGGATGAGTTGCGTGTTTCGCGCTATACGTCGCGCGAAGTCATCGGGCAAGCCGAGTGCTTGCGTATGCGGGAGCACACAGACGCTGTCAGCGCCGCCGAGACCCGCCGAAAATGTTGCGACCGTGGCACGCAGCATATTCACGTAAGGGTCGCGCCGGGTCAGCATCCGCCATGCGGTTTCAGCGGCGATGAGCAAGGGCTTTGGCATGAGACCGCAAGCCTGCTCGACCCGCGCCCACAGGAGCCGTAGCGCGCGGAATTTGGCCAGAGTCAGGAGCTGGTCGGCATCGGCGCTGAGCCGAGCGTAGATCAGGCAGCGCGCTTCATCGAGGGCAATGCCGGCGCTTTCAAGAGCCCGAAGATAGGCCACCGCCGCCGCCAGGACGAAGGCAAGCTCCTGAGCTTCCGATCCGCCGGCGTCGTGGATCACACGGCCATCGGCGACAAAGAATGGCCCCTTGAAGCCCCTGTCGGCGAGCACCTTAGCGGCATCCGTCACCGCCGGAACGATCTCAACCCACGCGCCCGTGCTCGATCCGGATGTCGCGCAGGCGCCAAGCGGATCGAAACCAAAGCGGATATCGCAAGTGGTCGGACTAATTCCCTTCGATCCGATGTAGTCGGCGATTTGGAATGCGACCGCGCGCGATTGCGGGCCGATCTGCAACTCCATGGAGATGCCTGCATCGAGAAAAACACCGTCCAGCACTTTGGCAACGGCTTCTGCGGTCGGCGGCAGTCCGAAGCCACGCGCGCCGTTGGCGCCCGCGAACACCAGCGTCAGGCCGCCAGCGCCGTTGTCGAGGTCATGCAGCGCCTGTGCGTTGGCCTGTGCGGGATCGGGATGATCGATCCGCTGCATGATCTGCCATGGTGCCGCCGCCGCACGGCCGCCAATCGCTGACGCGCCTTTCGCCCGGGTATAGATCGGTTCGATCCTGAGACCGTCATAGGTCTTTCCAACCAGCTTCTCGAAGGGGGTGCCCTTCAGCACGTCATCGACCAGCTTGCGCCAGTCGGCTACTGTAGCCGGCGCGAAATCGGCTGCCAGCGGCGGATTCATAAACTCGTCGGAAGCAGCGGGCATTCGTGCGCTCGTTTCCGGGAAAATCTACAGCGTTTTCGAGCGAAGTGGATACCGGTTCGCGTGAAGAAACGCCTCAATCAGAAGCGAAAATGCTCCGGGTTTTCAAAATGCCACGCGGCGGCTGACAAGCCAAACGGTCGTTGCGGATCGGTCAGTGGAGGTCGGGGAGGCACTCGATTCCGGCGGTGGATATGTTGGCCAGCGCCTTGGCCGCCGTTCGCCCTGCAATCACGCGGTCCGGCGCGATTTCGGCCAGCGGAACCAGAACGAACGCGCGCTCGAAGAGGCGAGGATGTGGCAGCGTCAGTTCCGGTTTGTCGAGGATGGCGTCGTCATAGGCGATCAGATCGAGATCCAGCGTGCGCGGTCCCCAGCGCTTTTCGGTGCCGCGGTCGCGACCGAATTTCTTCTCGATCTTGTGCAGCGTGAACAGCAGCGCGTGCGGGTCGAGGCGGGTGTCGATCTCGATGCAGGCGTTGACGAAGCGAGCCTGGTTCTCGTCGCCCCATGGCGGCGTGGTGTAGTCGGACGAACGGGCAAGAAGTTCGGCCTGCGCCATGCCGCAGATGTTGGCGATAGCCTTGCGAAAAGTCTGCCGCACGTCTCCGACGTTTCCCCCGAGTGCGATCAGGACGCTGGCCATCGCGACAGCTATTCCCTGCTGCGGGTGAGCGAAATGCCGACGTCGTCGAAAATCGCCGGGATCGGCGCGTGCGGCTTGTGCACGGTGATTTTGATCGTGATCACGCGCGGAAAAGTAGCCAGAACCGCATCGGCAACAGCCCCTGCGGCACGTTCGAGCAGCTTGTAGTTGGCATCCTTGAACGCGGCGCTGGCTGTCGCCACCACGCCGGCATAGGACACCGTATCGGCGAGACGATCGGTGCGGGAGGATTCGGAAAGATCAGTCGATAGTTCGATGTCCATCACGAAGCGCTGGCCGACTTCGGTCTCGTGCTCCATGACGCCGTGCTGCGCGTGAATTACGAGGCCGCGTATAAAGATCGTGTCGGTCATGGTCCGGTCATCCCGACTGTTGTGGACTCGATGGCGTGCGCCACCCGCAGCGCCTGCACCGTGTCCGCCACGTCATGTGTGCGGATAATGCACGCGCCGCCTCTTGCCGCGATCAGATGCGCAGCGAGCGAGCCGCCTAGCCGTTCCTGCGGCTCTGACTGCACTACCGTGTTGATGAAGCGCTTACGGGACGCGCCCACGAGAATCGGAAATCCGAGTGTCTGCAATTCATTGAGCCGGGCCAGCACGACCATGCTCTGTTCCGGCGTTTTGCCGAATCCGATACCCGGATCGAGGACGATGTGGCCGGCAGGTATGCCGGCTTTCGCCGCGATCTCCAGCGATCGTTGGAAGAACGCCGCGATGTCCTGGATGATGTCGAGCGTATCGTCGGGCTTGTCCCGGTTATGCATGACAATGACGGGCGCATTGTGCGCCGCCACCACGCGGGCCATGTCCGGATCGCGCTGCAATCCCCAGACGTCGTTGGCGATTGCAACCCCGTTCTCAAGCGCCCACTCGACCATCGAGGACTTCATGCTATCGATGGATATGGGGGCTCCAAGCGCGACCACCGCAGCGAGCACCGGCTTCAGCCGCCGCATCTCCTCATCGTGCGAGACCGGCTGAGATCCGTAGGGGCGGGTAGATTCCGCGCCGATATCGATGATGTCGGCCCCTTCCGCGATCATGCGGCGCGCCTGCGCCAAGGCCAGGTCGGGCGTCATGAACCGGCCGCCGTCGGAGAACGAGTCGGGGGTGATGTTCAGGACTCCCATGACCGCCGGATACGGCCGCGACAGCAGCGCTTCGAGCGTGGGATGACGCGTCTCGTCCGCCACAGGTCTGGACATGGTATCTGCCGACGTCATGCGGTGGCTTTGCGCGGTCCAGCACATGCTGTCAAGGCTCGAAAAACCCCTTCAGAGGGTCGGGCAGTGCAGCAGCGGGCGGCTTAATAGGTGATCTTGAGTGGAAGCTTCCGCGCTTGCGCAATCAGCGTGCCGATCGACTTCTCCGAAGGAAGAACGCTGACAAGTCTGCGCTTGGTATTCACATCTTTCATGGCTTGAGCCAGACGGGCCGGGTTACGATGCGTCAATTCACGCACAGTGGTAACGCCCGCCGCGCGCAGCAGCTTGGTCTTCCCGTTGCCCATCCCCGGAATGCGCATGTAGTCGGCAAGATTGGCCCACTCCAGGAGTTGCTGTTCGCTGATGCCGGTCTTGGCGGAAAGCGCCTTGCGGCCTTTCGGCGTGCGCGCCGCCTCGAGGTAAGCATCGGTTGTTCTAATGCCGATAGATCTCAGCTTTTTGGCGTCGGGGGCGCTCAGCCCTTCGAGCTTGGAGATTGGATATGTCATGACGTTCGGCGGTCTAACGGTGCGTATTGAGGGCCGGCGAACGCCGAGCGGCCTATCCAGTTACGGGAAACCGCAATCGAGCTTTTCGTGTCGGTTTTCGTAACGATCGCTGATAGAACCTTGTCGCCAGCACCTTCTTTGCTGCGAAAGTCGGGGATCGCACCGACGACTGCTCCCGCGACAGCGGTGCCAACTGTCGCGGCACGCCGCTCCACCAGTTCGTTCATGGTACCCCGCCTCCACCGGTTGCTCGCCGGCTCGTTATTTATGTTTTCATCTTGATACCCTCGGGATGCGAAAGACAAGTCAGCAGGCAGAACAAACGCTCGTTGACCTGCAATCGCACGACGAGTGTTGCCGAGATGCAAGACCTGCGTACTCGATTATGCCGAAAACATCGCGGTCGCCGGTCATTTGCGAGTTAGAAAGCTTCTGCTCCGTTGGAAGATTTCGAGCGCCGCGTTGGGGTTCGCCGGTTTCAATCGGCGCGGAACTTGAAGTAGAATGATGGTTCGACGACGGGATCACGAAGAGGTGCTCATGGCGAAGACCGCGACCGGGATCGGCGATACCGATCAAGGTATCTTCATCGGCAAAGGTGAGCAGCCGGTGTGGCTGACGCTGGGCCTCGCCAACCGACACGGTCTTGTCACCGGCGCCACTGGAACTGGAAAAACCGTGTCGCTCCAGGTGATGGCGGAAGGATTTTCTCGCGCGGGTGTGCCGGTATTCGTCGCCGATATCAAAGGCGATCTGTCCGGCATTTCAGAGCCTGGCGCAGCCAAGGACTTCATACTCGAGCGCGCCAGGACGATGGGCCTTGGGTTCCAGCCCGATCAGTTCTCGACAATTTTCTGGGATGTTTTCGGTGAGCAGGGCCATCCGGTACGCGCCACCGTGTCGGAAATGGGTCCGTTGCTGTTGTCCCGCATGATGGATTTGAGCGAGGCTCAGGAGGGCGTGCTCAACATCGCCTTTCGGGTAGCAGACGAACAGGGGTTGCTTCTGCTCGATATGAAGGATCTTCGTGCCATCCTCTCTTTTATTGCCGAACATGCGGCAGAATTGACGACGCAGTACGGCAATGTGTCGAAGCAAAGTGTGGGAGCCATCCAGCGCCAGCTTTTGGTGCTCGAAAATCAAGGCGGCGACAAATTTTTCGGTGAGCCGGCACTGGATTTGAACGATTTCATGCGCACCGATCGCGACGGCCGCGGCATGGTCAACATCCTGGTCGCCGATAAGCTGATGCAGAGCCCGCGGCTTTATGCGACGTTTCTGTTGTGGATGTTGTCGGAGCTGTTCGAACAGTTGCCGGAGGTCGGCGATCCGCCAAAACCGAAGCTTGTGTTCTTCTTCGACGAAGCCCACCTTCTGTTCAACGACGCGCCCAAAGCGTTGATGGATAAGATCGAGCAAGTGGTGCGGCTGATCCGCTCCAAGGGCGTCGGGGTTTATTTCGTCACTCAAAATCCGATCGATGTCCCGGACAAGGTGCTGGCCCAACTAGGAAACAGGGTTCAGCACGCGCTGCGCGCATTCACGCCCCGCGACCAGAAGGCCGTCGCGGCCGCGGCGCAGACGTTCCGGCCAAATCCGAAGCTGAACACGGCGCAGGTCATTACCGAACTCGGCAAGGGCGAGGCTCTGGTGTCGTGCCTTGAAGGCAACGGAACGCCGGCTATGGTCGAGCGTGTGATGGTACGGCCGCCGTCTGCGAGGATCGGCCCGATCACTCCTGAGGAACGTAAAGCGATCATTGCCGGCAGCCCGGTGAAGGGAAAGTACGACACCGCGATCGATTCCGAATCGGCTTACGAGATGCTTCAGAAGCGGGTCGAGGGCACCGCGGCGACCGGCGCTGAGTCGAACGGCGGAGTTCTTGATCAGATCGGATCGATCGTCGGCAGCGTATTCGGGACCAACACGCCCCGCGGCAGATTGTCGACCGGGCAGGTGATCGCGCGCAGCGTCACCCGCTCCGTCACCAACAAGGTTGTCGGGGGGGTCGTCGCTGATATCGGCAAGTCGCTCGGCGGCTCGCTTGGCGGTTCGGTCGGTCGTGCGCTGGTGCGTGGCGCGCTCGGGGGGCTGCTGCGGCGTTGATCGCCCAGGCTGCTGTTTGGCTTTATGGTTGCGCCTTGGCAGAAGTGCGAGACAGTTTGCAGCCGGAAGCGCATCTGATAACGCAGTGCGCGCGGACGATGCCGCCGCGTGACAACGGAAAAATGCTCGTGCTGAGATGGCCATCGCTCCGGCGCCCGCTGGATGTCCTGTTTCTCGTGGCCTGCATCCTGCTGACTGCCGATGTTCTTGTCCCGGAAATCTGGGGACACGGCAAAACCAAGGATTATCCGTTGTGGTACTGGGCCGGGCAGCAGATCCTGCACGGCGGCGATCTGTATCCGCAAGGGCCGAGCGAAGGCTTCGCCTTCCTTTACCCGCCATTGTCCGCCATTCTGCTTGCCATACCGAGCACCTTCGGAAAGATTCCGCTGTATCTTGGACTGTGCCTTCTCAATGCCGCCGCATGGTGGATGACGGCGCAACTTTCCAACGCCATGACAGGGTCGGGCACGACGCCTAGTCCTTGGCTCGAGGCGTTGCCAGGCATCGTGACGATCCCCTTCGTCTTCGATATGTTCGATCTCGGGCAGCCCAACCTCGTTCTTCTCGCGATGATGCTGTTCGGATTCTGGTGTCTGTGGCAGGGACGCGGGTGGCTGTCGGGAAGCATGTTTGCGCTCGCGGCGGCCATCAAGGTCTTTCCCGTCGCCGTGCTACCGTATCTGCTTTGGCGCCGCCATTGGACGAGCGCGATAAGCATGGTCGCTTTCCTGGGCGTTTTGCTGTTTCTGGTGCCGGCTCCGATCCGTGGCTTCGACCGCAATGTTTCGGAGCTGACCACGTGGTACCGCGGAATGGTCGGATCGAACTCGGAGCATGGGTTCGGGCAGCGTGACGCCCAGAACTGGTCCTGGGTCAATCAGTCGATCATCGCCATCACGCATCGGCTGGTGCGTCCGGTCAATTATAACCAGATCGATCCCGCCAAACCGGCGCAATACATGAACGTGGCCAATGTCGATTACAAGACGGCGAACGGGATCGTGCTGGCTGTCTTCGCTGCGATAGGGCTGGGCTTTATCGCCATCATTCCGGCGCGGGCGAAAATGACGCAGCGATCGATCGCCGAGGAGGTCGGGATTCTGTTCTGCCTGATGACGCTCGCATCGCCGCTGGCGCGTCAGTATTACTTCGTTTGGCTGTTCTTTCCATTAACGATTCTGTTTCATCGTGCCGCGCTCGATTTTCGGCCAAAGGCGCGGGCGATCTCGCGTCTGGCGCTCTGCGCATCGTTTGCGCTGATGGCGCTGTCGCTGCCGGTGTTTCCGAAAATTCTTCAAGCCGCCGGAAATAACCTTGCGGCGACGTTCGTACTGATCGCCGCATTGGCGTGGCACATCCGTCACCCGTCATTGGCGAGTGGTCCGCATTCGGTCGCTTCGCCAGAAAAAATTCAAACGGTCGTTTAACCCGCAACTCAGGGGACAACAAAATGTCCGGCACGTCGCAACTCCAAACCATCCTCGATCACATCGACGCCGATTTCGACAACAGCCTGAACCGGCTGTTCGCGCTGCTCCGCATCAAATCGATCTCAGCCGATCCGGCATTTGCCGGCGATTGCAAGGCGGCGGCCGATCATCTCGCCGCCGATATCGGGACGCTGAAATTTTCCGCGGAGGTCCGCCCGACGGCTGGCCATCCCGCGATCGTCGCCAAGAGCAACGGCAATACCGGGTCGCGGCCGCATGTCCTGTTCTACGGCCACTACGACGTTCAGCCGGTCGATCCGCTGAATTTGTGGCATCGCCCGCCATTCGAACCAGTCGTCACGAGCCATGCGGATGGCCGCAAGATTATTGTGGCGCGCGGCGCGGAAGACGACAAAGGTCAGTTGATGACGTTCGTCGAGGCCTGCCGCGCCTGGATGTCGGTGACCGGTTCGTTGCCGCTCGACGTCACGATCTTGATCGAAGGTGAGGAGGAGGTTGGCTCGAAAAACTTCGTGCCTTTTCTCGAGCAGAACAAGAAGGACCTTGCCGCGGATTTCGCCTTGGTGTGCGACACCGGCATGTGGGACCCCGACACTCCGGCGATCACGACGTCGCTGCGCGGTTTGGTCTATGAGGAAGTGGTCATCAAGGCGGCGAACCGCGACCTGCATTCCGGCCTTTTCGGCGGCGGCGCTCAAAACCCGATCCGGGTTCTGACCCGAATCCTTGGCGGCCTTCATGACGATGACGGCCGCATTACAATTCCCGGTTTCTACGATGGCGTGAAGGATTTGCCGTCCGACATCCGCGCTCAGTGGGCTCAGCTCGATCTGACGCCGGATCGATTTTTGAAGCCGATCGGACTCTCGATTCCTGCCGGTGAAAAGGATCGTCTGCTGATCGAGCAGGTCGTGTCGCGACCGACCTGCGACATCAACGGAATTGTCGGCGGCTACACGGGAGAGGGGTCCAAGACGGTGATTCCGGCGCAGGCATCGGCGAAAATTTCGTTCCGTCTCGTCGAGGGTCAGGAGCCCAAAAAAATACGTGACGCTTTCCGTGCGTTTGTGAAGGAGCGCGTACCGGCGGACTGCTCGGTCGAGTTTCTCGATCATGCCGGCGCGCCCGCGATTGCGCTCGACTGGAACATGAAGCCGCTTGCGGCTGCGAAGCAGGCGCTGACCGATGAATGGAATAAGGAGGCGCTGCTGATCGGCTGCGGCGCGTCAATTCCGGTCGTTGCCGATTTCAAGACCTCACTGGGTCTCGACACGGTGCTGGTCGGCTTCGGCCTCGAGGACGACAATATCCATTCGCCCAACGAGAAATACGACCTGAAAAGTTTTCACAAAGGTATCCGGTCGTGGGCGCGGATTCTCGCTGCGCTTGCGGAAGCGCCGCGCTGAAGCCATCTTCGGGCTTCATGTGCAAACGCCGCCCGGAATTGGGCGGCGTTGGATTGACGTGTAGAGGATGGTGACTAAGCCTTACACCAAATCCGACGTCAGACAAGTTCGAACAGATCTGTTGTCCTGATCGCTGCTTCTAGCGTTCTTCTGCCGCTGAATTGAACCATTCCCGTCGTTTGCAGTTGACCTCATCGCCATCGTGTTGTCGGTAATGGGGAGCGAATTGGCGGGCGGCGAGGCCGATAGCTTGGCTATCAGGTGCTGTCGTCTCCTTGGGGGACGGAGCTTTTCGATGAGCGTGCTTTTAGTCGCCGGGTTCGTTGTATTCGTGGCCGGTCTGGTGACGATCGCCTTCGGGATTCCAATCAAGGAGTTCAGCTTCGGCGATACCCTGGTCGTATCCGGCGCGGTCGTGACCGGCACGGGCCTGATTATGATCAGCCTGTCGGTCGTCGTCCGCGAATTGCGAAGGGTCGCGGACCAACTCGGCTCCAGAGCGTTTGCTGATCGCGATGATAGTGCCCACGCGCCCATTCTGCCGGGCAGGCACATCGAAGAGCGCCCACCTTCGCTGCCTGACAGCGATCGGTTCGCTCCAAGCCTGGGCGATCGGAACGCCACGCCCTCCGTCATGTCGCCACGCCGGCAAGCGGACGTGCTCGACCGCGACCGCGAGACCGTTGTCGCGGTCGAGGATGCGGAGTTTCCGGCATCCTCCGACGAGCCATCGCAGCCGAAACCACGACGCAATCTTCTGTTTGCGTCCATGATGAAGGAGCGCGAGCGGGTGGTCGTGGACCAAGCCGGGCCGGTTGGCTCATCCGCGCCCGCGAGACATGCGCGTGATCCTGAGGCGCTCCGGCCAGCATCAAGAGTCGATCGCCCGTCCGCCCCTCCGGACCACAACGCGTCCTCCGTCACCGTGCTGAGGTCCGGTGTGGTCAACGGAATGGCCTATTCGCTTTATTCCGACGGTACGATCGACGCCCAACTGTCGGAGGGCACGATGCGCTTCGCCTCGATTGATCGACTGCGCGCCCATCTCGATCAAGGCTCCGACCGCCCGTCTCCCAAATAAAGTTCCGCGTGCGCGCCCTCCGTTCTTGTCATGCCGGCAGCAATCCGGTCATATTCCTTGGGGCGCAAAAGCCGATTCTGATCGCATTCCGAGCGTATCGATGCTTTACGATCCGGAAAATTTGAGATCATGAGCGATTCAGCGGGTAAAAGTTTTCTCGACCTCACGGCGGAGATCGTGTCCGCCTACCTTAGCAACAACACGACGCCGGCCTCGGAAATTCCCGCCCTCATCAGCCAAGTGCATGCCGCGCTGCTGCGCGTGTCGTCCGGGCGGGGCGAATTACCGTCGGAACCGACCAAGCCGGCCGTGCCGGTCAAGAAATCGATGACGGCCGACTACCTGATCTGCCTGGAGGACGGGAAGCGCTTCAAATCGCTCAAGCGCCATCTGCGGTCTCAGTACAACATGAGCCCCGAGCAGTATCGGGACAAATGGAAACTGCCTGCCGATTATCCCATGGTGGCCCCCAACTACGCGGTCACGCGGTCGCAACTGGCCAAGAACATGGGCCTTGGCCAGCAACGCCGGCGCCGGAAATAGCGCGAGCGGTTTCGGCTACCGGACGTTGGGGAATGCCTAGGGTGTCGCCGCGCCGCGTTCAGCGTTGAAGATGCGATGCATTCTGAGGACATCGTGCTGCGCGCAGAAGGCAAGCACCTAATGTATCGGAGTCCTACAGCCCTCGCTATCGCAAATGGTGCGCCGCTTCCTGCGGTGGAAATCTCGGACAAACCCAGCTTAACGGCTAGGTTTTTTCTCGGGCTTAGGACTCAACGCCGCCCTGGCAGTACGCTTCCTACTCCGTGAGTCGTCGCGTGGTCTATGCGGCATTGCCAATGCGTCTTGCCGCGCTTTCCAGCGCCATTTCATCAGATTTTTTTGCCATGACCGATGCTCGTCATAATTTCACCAGCAATCAAGAACCGTTTGAAAGCCCTAAAAACTTAGTCGATGGCGCTGAAGAACGCATCACCGAGCTTGAAACGCTCGTTAATGCCTCTGGCGAGTCTTGCGACTACGAAATTGTCACTCATACCGACCCAAAGACCAAAGAGAAGGTCGTAAAACTCCGACTCAAGCAGCGATTCCCGCCCAGGATTCGAACGCTTGCATCCGGAATAATCAAAGAAATGAGACTCGCTCTCGATCAAGCATTCTGTGAAGCGGCGATCGAGCTTGGCCGCTCCGACGCCAAGGACATCTATTTCCCCTTCGGGAAAAGTATCGAGGATTTGAACAGGGAAGTGCAGAAAAAATGTCGGGGCGTTGACGAACGACTCGTCAGGCACTGCCTGCTCTCTAAGCCACACTTTGGTGCTGGTAGTGACGGGCTTCTTTGGTCGATGAGCAGTTTGGCAGGAAAAGTCCACCGGGCCAGCATCGGGGCCGGATTTCATGACACCACATCCTTCGGAGAAGCGATCACCTACGCAAAAGGCCCGCTGAAAATTATCATCAACAAGTGGAACGACCTGCATAACGAGCTTGAAGTCGCGCGCCTCCCCGAGGGGAGCGAACTGCATGTTAAGAAGGATTTCCGCCTGCGCCTCCAAATAATCTTCGCGGGGGACACGCACGCCATGAGCTATCGCCCATTGGTTGAGACCATGCGTAAGTTGCATGGCATAGTTTGCAGCATCGTCTTGGGGATCGAAGCGGAGACCGCCCGCCTTTTGCGCGAGCGCGCCGCCCCTTAGTTTGCAGCCCTGTCTCAGGGAATATGCTGTCGGACAGTTGTTGTTTCGTCACATCCATTGAAATTAGGAATATTATCCGAAATTGTTTCAAGTTTAGCTGAAAAAATGCTATCCCCGGGTAGAGAACAGCCTCTAGGATATGTGATTATTTTCCTAGAAGGGCCTGTTCCATGCTTCTGACCTATCCGTCCTCGTCACCCACATCCCGCCGGCGGTCGCGAACCTCTGTAAGGCTGGTCTGTCACGATATCGCGCGACTGGTCGCCGGAGAGTTTGGTCTCGATGCTGCGGCGATGATATCGCCGACCCGCGGCGCGCCGCACGCCGCCTATGCCCGACAGGTCGCCATGTATCTGGCGCACGTTGGTTTTGCGTTGAGTTTCGAGGCAATCGGCCGCGCCTTCGATCGTGATCGCACCACGGTCTCGCATGCATGCCGCGTCGTGGAAGATAGCCGCGATGACCTCAGACTTGATCGCCGGCTCGCAGCGCTCGAAGCGATGTGCACGGTTTGCGGCGAACGCCTTGACGGACCATCCGATGACGGCATCTAATCGCGGCAGTAGTAAATCGTCGCGTCGCCCGAAAGAGCGGCCGGTTGAAATCGTGGATCGGTTTCGCGCGCAGCATCTCTCGCTTGCCGAGCGCGAGATCGTGACCGACGCTGGCATTGCGACCGTGATGGCCAACGACAGCGAGAGCCCTCTCGCCTGGCTCGCGCGCCGCAAGGGTCGCGATGGACGCGCCATGATCAGCCCCAATCAGTTCGCGGCCGGCGAAAGATTGCGCGCCGATTTTACGCGTGGGAATCTTACGCCGCGGGTGACCTCGAACTGGTCGGCGCCGACCGGAGGGCGCGGATCCGGAGCCGGCGCCTGTGAGATGACCGATCTGATCGTGGCTGCGCGGCAGCGCGTGCGGCGGGCGCTGGAGGCGTGCGGACCAGAATTTTCCGGCCTGTTAATGGACGTCTGCTGCTTTCTTCGCGGGCTCGAAGATGTCGAACGTGAACGCGGGTGGCCCCCGCGATCGGCGAAAGTCGTGCTGCAACTGGCACTGGACAGGCTGGCGACGCACTATGGTCTCCACGCGCGTGCAGAAACGAGCGCCCACGTCCGGACGTGGCTGGCAAGCGATGCAAGGTTTACAAGCGGCTAGCGGGTTTTCGAGCGAAATGGAATCCGGTTCGCGTGACGAAAACGCTCCAGGTGGGATCGCGCGTCGTTCGCGCGACCCACATTTCCTCTTGCCCGAAATTCGAAAGGCGAAAACCAGCCTCAGGCTGCGGCAGCCAGCGCTTCGCGCGCGTCCCTGCGAATGCGCTCAACCATCGCGCGCAGCCCGTTGGAGCGTTGCGGCGTGAGATGCTCGCGGAAGCCGAGGTCATCGAAGACGGCGATCGCGTCGGTGTCCAGAATGTCCTGTGGCTTCCTGCCGGAAAAAAGCGTGAGCAGGATCGCAATCAGCCCGCGCACGATATGCGCGTCGCTGTCGCCGACATAGGTCAGCACCGGGTGGCTGTCAGCGCCGCGACCGGCTTTGAGCGATAGCCAGACCTGACTGGCGCAGCCCTGCACCTTATTCGCCGCGGAGTGCTCGGCCTCGCTCATGGGCTCAAGGGTGCGTCCGAGTTCGATGACGTACCGGTAGCGGTCGTCCCACTCTTCCAGAAGCTCAAAGTTGTCCCTGATCTCGTCGATCGTCGTCATCACGGCTCATGTGTAATGTGTCCCAGCCGACTAATATAAGGCCATGGAGACATAAAATCGATATGGACCCGGCGATCTATGGGAATTGTTCCCTCGGGACGGTTTTCGGAGCAGCGAGACGCCATTCCGCCTGCAGATCCTCAGGCGTCAGGGTGTCATGCTGCGTGTCGCCGGAATCCGCCGTTTCGACGGAAGGAATGCCGTCGATCGACCCCGTATGGTCGGGAGGGCGCTTCTCCGTGATGATCCGGTAGAGCTTTCTCGCGCCGTCCTGCGCGCGCTGGCCGATTGCGGAGGCAGCCTGGCCCCCGACCTCGCAGACGCCCGGCTGACGTGTGCAGAATTGACTCATGTCCGATACGGCGGCTGTGGCGGCCGATACAGCGTCGGAAGCCCCAATCTTGGGTGCCTTGTTCGCCTCGGGCGCCTCATCCCTCGGCAGCAGCACGAGCACGAGCCCGAGCCAGAATGCCATGCGAAGCAGGAAAAACATGTCGCGTCCCTATGCGTTTTTGATCTTCGTCGCGTTGCGTTGAATTCCGCAATCTGTCCTTTCCTTATCAAACGGTCCTGAATCCCCCGTTTGCTCGGCGCGTCCGGGCAAACAAAAATCCCGCAAACGGCGGCAGAATTTGATTCGGCGTAAATTTTCGATTGATGCGTGTTTGCGAACCGCGGTCGCCGACGCGACGCCGGTCCTCGGCGTCATCGGTATATGGTAGCGGAAACCTTGCGTTCACCATTCGCACCGATGACGGCGTTGCAAGGCGACAAAGAGCCATCCGTGTGTGCTGTTTCGTGACGAAGTGAGCTTCGCCTTAGCGTTCGCTTAAGTTCACTCTGACACGTTGAGCCCACAAATGGAGGCGTTCCGGCGCGTCGGATACGACGTTAGCTGAAGCGCAAGCAACGTGACCGCATTGACCATCATCCAGGACCGTCTCGACGCGTTGCTGCATCCATCGGCGCGATACGACGCGTTGACGCGGGCGCGGCATCGAACCTTCATGGGACCGCGGCTGCTCGGCAGTCTCGTCGCGCTCGCGGCGTTTCCGATGTATCTGGCGATCCGCGGTGCACCGACGGCACTGGAAGTGGTGGCTTTCGCCTGGCTCGTCGTGCCGATTTTGTTGTCCTATTTCCTGTCACGCACCGGCCGCTACGAAGGCGCCCACGTGCTCTCGTCGATCGCGCTCGCCGGTCTCGTCATGATGATCGCGCTGCCGACCGGTGGGATTGAATCGTTCGCGGCCGTCTGGCTCGTTGTGATTCCGCTGGAGGCGGCGCTGTCCGCGTCCCGCCGTGTCGTCGTCTTCGCCGCGATGCTTGCAGTGTCGTGCGTGCTCGCGCTGATCGCGATGAGCTATTTTGATGTTTTCCCACTGCCCGATGCCGGCGCGACGGCGCATAGCGTCTTCATGGCGTTCGGTATTGCGTCCGCCATGCTTTATGCTGCCGGGGTGGCGTTCGGTTACGAAGCGCTGATGCGCACCGGCGCCTCATTGCTGAACGTCGAGGAAGACCGTTATCGCTTGCTGGCGCGCCACATGTGCGACGTGATTTCGCGTCACCGGCGCAACGGCGCCGTGCAGTTCATTTCGCCGGCCGCGGAAGCCCTGCTCGGCGTGCCGGTGTCGGAGTTACAGGACCATGGTCTGTTCGACCGGGTCCACGTTGCTGATCGCCCAGCCTATCTTACGGCGCTCGCGGCGGCTGCACTTGGCAAGGATGCCCAAAGCGTCGAATTCAGACTCAGGCGCGAAGTCGCGTCTGGTGCGAAATCAGAGGCGCGGTCTTCGGGGGATTTCATATGGGTGGAAATGCGGTGCCGGCCGCTAGAGCCGTCCTCCTTGGCCGAACCTGAAGTCGTCGCGGTGATGCGGGACGTCACCGACCGGAAGCAGCAGGAGCACGCACTGGATCTGGCGCGCACCGCGGCCGAACGTGCTGACGCTGCCAAGACACGGTTTCTCGCGACCGTGAGCCACGAACTGCGCACACCGCTCAATGCCATCATCGGATTTTCAGAGATGATCGTTCAGGAGGCGACGCTGCCGCTCGATGCCACGCGCCGCAAGGAGTATGCCCAGCTCATTAACGACTCCGGCCAGCATCTATTATCGGTGGTCAACAGCATTCTCGATATGTCGAAAATGGAGTCCGGGAATTTCGAGATATTGTCCGAGCCGTTCACGCCGCGCGAGGTGCTGCTCAACGGGAGCAATCTGCTCGCGCTCAAGGCGCGCGACAACGGTATCGAACTGGTCACGCGCGTTCCGGAAAATTTGCCACAGATGATTGGCGATCCGCGCGCGTTCAAACAAATCGTTCTGAATCTGGTATCGAATGCCATCAAGTTCACGGAGCGGGGCGGCCGCGTCACGATCTCGGCCCGCATCGAAGGATCGCGCATGGCGCTGCGCGTGATGGACAACGGCGTCGGCATCGCGCAGGAAGATCTTAAGCGGATCGGCGACCCCTTCTTCCAGGCGGGGAAGACCTATCAACGACGTCAGGAGGGGACTGGACTTGGATTGTCGATCGTCAAGAGTCTGGTCGTGTTGCACCAGGGCGAGATCGATGTGCAGAGCAAGGTACAAGAGGGGACCACGGTAACCGTCATGTTGCCGCTGATACTCGTGCCCGACGCGGAGTCGTCATCGAATAACATCGCGACGCTGACGCCGGCCTCCCGCTCCGGCAAGCAGGATCAAGATTACCGGGTGAGGAAGAGTGCCTAGAAAAATTGTTGAAGAGGGTATGATGCGGCCACGCCGTCGCAGCGTGGCAACCAGGAAGAGCGAAGTTGACGAGGAACGCGGTCTCGCGATGCGCGTGCTCCTGCATAGCCCGAAAGATCTGGTTGCCGGGTGCCTGGCTTTTACCGCCATCGGCGCGATCGTCACGAACGCCATGTTCCTGCAGGCCGGCCATCATCCGTCGCCGATATTTGGATCGGCTGTCACCATGCCGCTGGTGCAACAGAGCAATCCGCTGCCGCGGCCTCGACCAGTCGAGGCGGATCAGACGGGGACGACAGAACAGCATGCGAGTGCGGGAGATGCTCCCACCAATCCCGTCAAAACGACTGGGCTGCATAGCGATCCCGTCGCCGATCTTATCAATGCGAATCGCCGCGTCGCCGCCGTGCAGCGGATATTGACGGAATATGGCTATGGTCAATTTAAGCCGACAGGAACGGCCGGGCCCGAAACCCAGGCGGCGATCCGGAAGTTCGAGCAGGCTCGCCGGATGCCGGTGACCGGCCAGATGTCCGATCGTCTCGTGCGCGAGCTCGTTGCCCTGACTGGACGGCCGATCGATTAGACTACAGCGTTTCGAGCGAAGCATGTCCTCGGGCTTGACCCGAGGATGAATGACCTGTTCGTGTAAAGAAAACACGTCAAAACAAAAAGCTAAAGGCCCGGCTTTGATTCATCAAAGCCTTAAATAGCTTTAGCGAGCTCTTTTGTTACGTGGACTCGCGCCGCCTTTTCACTTCTCCTCGTCGGGGAGAGGTCGAGAGCTATCGCACCCCGTAACTTGCCACCCGGATGCCGCCAAAAATCGCAAGGCCCGGCGCAAGGAACCCGGTCGGATTTTGGTAGCGGGCATCAAAGAGATTATCGATCCGCCCGAATACCTTGACCTGGTCATTGACGGCATAGTCGCCACGCAAGTTCACCAGCGTATAGCCCGGCGCTACAATTCCGGAGATTGAACCGTCGCGGGTGACATCAATCCAGTCGTTGACGCGGAGCACGGTCGCCGACAGTGTCAATGCATCGAGGGGGAGCCAGGTCGCGGTTGCGCTCCACTTTTCCTTCGGTCGGCGCAGCAGCTGCATGCCGGTGGCGGCATTGACGGCACGGGTGAAGGTGTAATCCGCGCGAATTCCGAAACGCTCGGTGATCTGTGCCGAAACAAAAGTTTCGGTGCCTTCGGTCGTCGCGCTGTTCACGTTCACCAACGATGTGAACGTGGCATTGTAGTCGATCAGGTTGGTGATGTCGTTATGGAAGTAAGTCGAGCCGAACCGTACACGATCGTTGAACAGAGGTTGCTCGAAACCGGCATCGTAGCCGCGGCTATCTTCCGGTTTCAGGTTGCGATTGGCGAAGAAATTGAAGGTTGGAAAGTCCCGGAATAACTGGCTCAGCGAAGGCGCCTTGAATCCCGTGCCGTAACTTGCTTTCAGTTTCGTTTCCGTGATTGGAACAATGATCGCCGGTGCGACCCGGTAGGTCATACGCTCGCCGAACAGATCGTTGGAATCTTGGCGGACATTCGCAACGAGGAAAAGGCGGTTCGCGAGAGCTGATTGCAACTCGATGAAGCCTGCCTTGTTGCCGTTCTTGGCGGCAAGATCGGTGGTGTCGATGCGATCGGTCTGATGCTCGGCGCCGAAGACCAGATGGTTGTCACGCGCAATTTCGGCCACCGTGCGCCAGTCAAACTTGAGGCGCTCGCCCGTGGTGGTCGTGACCGGACTGCCGGGACCTGCGTCGTAGCCTCTGCTGTTGGTGTAATTGACACCGAAGTAGCTTTGGACGCGCCCATCGAACAGAGACCACACGGCTTCTTCGCGGTTGAAGAGTTGCTGGACAGCGTGTGTGCTCTGGGTGGCGTTGGGCGTGCTTGGAAATCCACCGTCGCCTGTGAACAGCAGCGTCGCGTCAGTATAGCGGACCACCGAGTTGACTGTCAGATTCTCATTGAGATCGACGCCGAGCTTGGTCGAATAGGTCATGTTGTCATAGTTGTTTCCGATCGCTTGCCGTCCGGGCGGGAGAAGCTCCGGCGGTGTGACAGGAACATCTCCGGCATGGAGATGGGCGACGTTGACCGCGTAGTTGAAGTTCTTTTCGGAGCCGCTCAATCCGAGCGTCTGGTTGAACGTTTTGAATGAGCCGGACTCGATTGACGCGGTGGCGCGCGGAGGACCTTCTCCCTTTTTTGTGATGATGGAGATCACTCCGCCGATTGCGTCGGAACCATAGAGTCCGCTTTGCGGGCCCCGGAGAATTTCCATCTGCTGAATGTCCGCCGCAAGAAGATGCGCATAGTCGAATGCGCCATTCGCGTTGCCGGGATCGCCGATGTCGATTCCGTCGAGGATCACCTTGGTGTGGTTGGCGTTCGTGCCTCGCATGAAAACCGAAGTCTGGGCGCCCGGTCCGCCGGCTTGCAACACATTCAGACCGGGAGCCGTCCTCAGGATATCCGGAACGGTGCGGTACTGCTGGGTCTGTATATCCTTCTCGGTGACGATGGTGATGGAGCTTGCCAATTGCCTTGCAGGCGTCACCACTCCCGTGGGGCTGACCACGGTCGAACCCATCGTGCCCGGAACGGGCGTCTCAGTGACAGGAGCTTGTCGAGGAGCGGAGCGGGCCACACGGCGCGATCGCGACGCCGCGCGGTGAGATGGCGGCCGTGAATCTGTCGTTCTATCCGGCGGCGGCGCGATCCGGATCGGAGGCAGCAGATTGGGAGAGGCGGATTGCTGCGCGCACGAAGGCGTCGTCAGGCCGACCGATCCCAGCGAGGCGAGGACGGTGGAGGCAAGCAGGCTTCTGCGATAAACCCCGGACAAGGAGGAGGCGGACATGGAGGGAACCTCGGCAGGACGTCGGTGGCACGTCACAGCGAACGAGGTTTCACGGGAGCCTATGCCGGCGCCGATGAAGCGGATGTCTGTAGTCCCCGACTGACATCTTCGCGTGTGACCACGGCTTGACGGCAGGTCTCCTGGCTCGCGGGTCGTTACCTGGCGTCGCCTTCCCGGGGCCGAGATATCCCAGTGGCGTGTGACGCAGATTCACCGCTTACAGTTGCGGGGGCAGCCGTGGCGTTAGGATGATCCCGCACCACGTTCCCTTTTGATCTCCCGAGGGAGAACCGTCGCCGATCTGTTTGAGGGGGAACAAAGTCGATGTCAATCGACGGAGCGACTCAGCTACGGCTTTTCCTCGTGGCGTTGCATATCCGCAGCAACAAGTTGCCGCCGGCGAGATCTGCTTTGTCTGCATTCTCGAGGCTGTATGTTGCCGATGCGAGCAAGCCGTCGGGGCAGGCGGACTTGCAACCCTTCCTGCTCCGGGCGCGGGCGAGAACTATACGCTGCCGGTACCGGCGTTTGCGTCAGACCACTTCGCCCCGTGCTGCCGCGGCGGCGCTGCGGATCGCGTCCATGTTCGCCTTGTAGGATTCCATCGTGCCGCCCTTGAAGACCGCCGAGCCTGCCACGAAGGCATTGGCGCCGGCGGCGCCGAGTTCGCCCGCAACGTCGGGGCCGACTCCGCCGTCAACCTCGATATCGATCGGCCGTCCAGCGATCATCGTACGCAAATCCCGAATCTTGCCGACTGCCGAGGAGATGAACTTCTGGCCGCCGAAACCGGGGTTGACCGACATCACCAACACCAGATCGACCATGTCGAGCACGTATTCGATGGTGGAGAGCGGCGTTGCGGGATTGAGTGTGACCCCCGCCTTCTTGCCGAGCGCGCGAATGGCCTGCAGCGAGCGGTGCAGGTGCGGTCCCGCTTCGACGTGAACCGTGATGTGATCACAACCGGCCTTGGCGAAGGCTTCGAGGTAAGGATCGCACGGCGAGATCATCAGATGGGCATCGAAGATCTTCTTCGTGTGCGGGCGCATCGCCTTGATGACATCGGGACCGTAGGAGATGTTCGGCACGAAATGGCCGTCCATCACGTCGAGGTGGATCCAATCGGCACCCCCCTGATCGACGGCGCGAACCTCCTCGCCAAGCTTCGAGAAGTCGGAGGCCAGGATCGACGGTGCGATAACGAGAGGACGCGGCACAAAAGTCTGGGACATGAACGTTTCCGAAAATTTCTGCGGAGCTTGAGAGAGCCCCGCGTAACATGAGCCGCGTCCGGGGGCAATGAGCGGCGTTAGCACCGGGTCGGGGGACGGAACGCGAGCACGAGGATTCTCTTCATGACGTTTCTCCATTGCTGAGATGCGCGACAGTGCGCACGAGGAGTATCCGCCGGTCAGATTGTCTAAATCTATACTTGAAACTAACCTTAAATACACAAAATAATACAATTATTTATACTATACATGAATTACATGCCGTCCTCGGTGGCGGAAAGACCTATGCACGCCAGATTGGAATCATCGATCAAACCGGTCCTTCCATGCCGGCAATGCGTTCGGAAACGGAAGTGCTTTTGCTTCATAGACGCCGCGTGCGATCGCGCGAGCCACCGTGTTGGCTGCGATCATTCCGAGTTCGGTCAATCCGATGAGCGGATCGATTCGCTTGGCTCCGGTGGCGGCAGCGAACACGATATCGCCGTCCAGGGGAGCGTGAACTGGATAAATCGCCCGCGCGAAACCGGTTTGGGCGATAATCGCAAGCCGTCTGGCTTGCGGTTTGGTAAGCACCGCATCGGTGATGACGATGACGAGCGTCGTGTTTTCGCCAGCGTTTGCTGTTGCGCCGCCCTTCAATCGCATTGCCAGCATCTCTGGCGTGAACGACGGCGGCAACCCGCGTCCGCCGTATTCGTCGCCGGATTCAAATGGCGCCGCCCAGAACCAGGGGCCGTCTCCGACTGTGACGCTACCGACCGCGTTCACCACGGCGAGCGCCGCCACCCGCACGCCACTTGGCGTGGCGGCCGAAGCGGAGCCGACGCCGCCCTTCAAATTGGCAGTCGTAGCGCCGAGCCCGGCGCCGGTGCTGCCGAGTGCAAAATCGTCCCCGGCAGCCGCTGCGGCGGCATAGCCGAGATCGCGATAGGGCGCAAAACGACCCCATTGTTTGTCGCCGCCGTTCAAGAGATCGAACACGACCGCGCCGGGCACAATGGGTATGACCGCGTCGCCGATCGCAAAGCCGCGCCGCTGTTCGGCGAGCCAGGCCTGAACGCCGCCGCCGGCCTCGATCCCGAAAGCGGAGCCGCCTGACAGCGCGAGAGCGTCGATCCGCTCCACCGTATTGACCGGGTCGAGCAGGGTGCTGTCGCGCGTACCCGGGCCCCCGCCACGCACGTCCATCGCCGCGACGACTGGGGTATCGAAAAGCACCGCCGTGACGCCCGACGCCAGCTTCGTGTCGTCTGCGTGGCCGACACGGACCCCGGAAATGTCGGTAAGAAGGTTCTTCATGGTTCAGTCTCGTTTGCGGCGATGGGAAACGGCCGACCGTCAGATGACGGCACGGGCGTGTCGGGGTCAATCGATCACGCCTGATCACAAATGTCGCGGAAGGAAGCGAAGCCCTTGCATCGTGGCGCGATGGTAGGGCAAGTAGCCGCATGATTCACGACGTTTCCTTTCCCGCCGCCATGGTCGCGGGCCTTGTCAGCTTCCTGTCGCCCTGCGTTCTTCCGCTGGTGCCGCCTTATCTGATCTATCTCACCGGCACTACCATCGAACACGTTTCTCACGACGAGACAGTGAAGGCCTCGAAGCGGGCCGTGATGCTCGCCGCGTTGATGTTTGTGTTCGGCTTTTCCACGGTCTTCGTCGCGCTAGGCGCCAGTGCGAGCTTCATCGGCAGCCTGATCCGGGCTTGGTCGGCGCAGTTGTCGATCGTTGCCGGCATCGTCATCATCATCATGGGCCTGCACTTTCTCGGACTGACGCGAATCGGCTTTTTGATGCGCGAAGGACGGCTCACGGCGCCGAAGCCGGTCGGGTTATGGGGCGCCTATGTGATGGGGCTTGCGTTCGCGTTCGGGTGGACGCCGTGCATCGGGCCGATCCTGGCGGCGATCCTGTCGGTGGCGGCGGCAGAGGACACCGTCGTGAAGGGAGCGGGTTTGCTTGCGGTGTATTCGGCTGGGCTCGGCCTTCCGTTTCTGCTGGCGGCATTCATGGTTGAACAGTTTTCTTCGCTGCTCAATCGGATGAAACGTCATCTCGCTAAGATAGAGCGTGGAATTGGCGTACTCATGGTGCTGACCGGCATCGCGTTTCTCACCGGAACGATCTCCAACGCTAGTATCTGGCTGCTGGAGACCTTTCCGGCGTTGCAGAATTTCGGATGATTGGACGAGACACCTGGCTTTACTCTCGCTCGGTAGGATGACGCGCGCAGTCTTCCCCGCGTTCGAGGGGACGATGCCAAGGATGAGATGAATGTCGCGGCTCAGATGGCGGGGTCGATCTCGGCATAGTTGCCCTTGTCGTCCCATTTGTAGATGACATAGCCCATCTGCTTGATGTCGCCCTTCGCATCGAATTCCAGCTTGCCGAGAATGGTATCCCACGCGCCTGCCTTGATGACTTTCATCACCTTCATAGGATCCGTCGTGCCCGCTTTGGCAGCGCCCTGTGCCCACACCTGCATCGCCGCATAGGTGTAGAGCGTGTAACCTTCCGGATCGACGCCCTTGGCCTTGAATTTCTCGACGATCGCCTTGGCTGTCGGCTTCTTGCGCGGGTCCGGACCGAAGGTGAACAGTGTACCCTCGGCAAGAGGGCCGGTAATGGATGCGAACTTCTTGTCGTTCATGGCGTCGCCCGCCATCAGGATGGTCTTGAGGCCTTGATCACGCATCTGGCGCAGGATTAGTCCGGCCTCCTGATAATAGCCGCCGACGAACACAAGATCGATGCTGTCGCGCTTCAGCCGCGAGACGATGGAATTAAAGTCCTTGTCGCCCTTATTGTAGGACTCGAACATCTTCTCCTGAAATCCGGCCTTGTTCAGCGCCTTCTTGGTCTCGTCGGCGAGGCCCTTACCGTAGGTTGTCTTGTCGTTAAGGATGGCGATGTTCTTGCCTTTGAAGTTTTCGACGATGTATTCAGCGGCGGCGACGCCTTGCTGGTCGTCGCGGCCGCAGACACGCAGCACGTTCCACAGCTTGCGTTCCGTGAACAGCGGGTTGGTCGAGGCCGGCGTGATTTGCAGTACATTGCCGTCGGCGTAAGCTTCGGAAGCCGGAATAGATGACGACGAGCAGAAATGCCCGGCGACGAACGGAATACCCCGGCTTGCGATTCTTTCAGCGATGGAGCGCGCTTGCTTCGGTTCGCAGGCATCGTCGCCGATGAACAGCTTCAGCTTCTTGTTGAGCACGCCACCCGCATCGTTGGCATCGGCAACGAACTGTTCGGCGCCGTTCTGCAACTGGCGGCCGAAAGCGGACTCGCTGCCCGTCATCGGGCCGGCCACCGCCACTGTGATATCCTGGGCGAAGGTCGTGGCCGAAAGCGCCAGCGAGGCGAAAAGGGTCAGACCGATCAGCTTCAATGATTTCATTCGAGCAGTCCTCGCGGAGGCGGATCAGGTGCCATGTTTGCCATTGTGCAGGCATTGTCCGATGATTTGCGGTCGGTGTCATGGACAAATTTCGAGCGCCACTCCGTGACCGCCACTTGGTCTCATCGGTCAGGGGAGCGATTCGGCATGCGCGCCATCGCCCAGCAAACTCGCGCTCACCTCAGGCGTGGCGGCCGCCTTCGAGATAGGCCGCGCGTATTTCCGGTCGTTGCAGCAATTCCATGCCGGCGCCGCTCATCGTGATCAACCCGTTGACCATCACATAGCCGCGATGGGCGAGGCGAAGGGCGTGATTGGCGTTCTGTTCGACGATCAGTACTGTGAGATGGTCCTCGCGGTTCAGCGTATGGATAGCGCTGAAAATCTGCCGGGTGATCAGCGGCGCAAGACCAAGTGAGGGCTCGTCCAGCAACAACAGGCGAGGTCGGCTCATCAGCGCGCGGCCGATTGCCAGCATTTGTTGCTCTCCGCCGGACAGCGTGCCGCCTCGCTGCGACATACGCTCCTGCAAGCGCGGGAACAATCTAAGCACGCGCTCCTGGCTGGCCGCTCGCTCAGCCTTGCTGCCGGGCGTGGCGTCCGCGCCCATCTGCAGGTTCTCCGCGACTGTCATGCGCGGAAAAATGCGCCGTCCCTCCGGGGATTGCGCGATGCGCAACCGGGCCACCTCGTGCGTCGGCATGGAGCTGATGTCCTGGCCATCGAACAGGATCTGGCCGGCGCGGGCGCGGGGGCGACCGAAGATGGTCATCATCAAAGTCGATTTTCCTGCGCCGTTGGCGCCGATCAACGCGACGATCTCGCCGGCCTTGATGTCGAGATCGATGCCCTTCAGTGCCTCGATCTTGCCATAGGCGGCGTGAAGCCCTTGAATGGCGAGCAGGGGCGTCGAGTCGGCGCTCATACGCCGCCCTCCATGACCGCGGTAGCCGTATCCTCGTCGGCGCCGAGATAGGCCGCGACAACCTTCGGATCGTCGCGCACCGCGCGTGGCGTGCCGTCGGCGATCTTGACGCCGTGGTCGAGCACAACGATGTGGTCGGAGATTTCCATCACCACGCTCATGTCATGTTCGATCAAAAGGATCGAAGTACCGAAGTCCCTGCGGATCGACAGCAAGAGCTCGCTCAAACTGGCACTCTCGTTGGCATTGAGCCCCGCGGCCGGCTCATCAAGACAGAGCAGTGCGGGATGCGTGCACATTGCGCGCGCGATCTCCAGACGGCGCTGGTCGCCATAGGGCAGATTGCCCGCGGCGTCATCGGCGCGTTGCAGCAGGCCAATGCGGTCGAGCCAGTCGCGAGCTGAGTCGATCGCCTGCTTCTCCGCGGACCGGAACGACGGAGCGCCGATCAGGCCAAGCAGGCCGAATCCGGACGCCCGCATCAATGCGTTGTGCTGCGCGACCATCAGGTTTTCCAGCGCCGTCATGCCGGGAAACAACCGGATGTTCTGGAAGGTGCGCGTTACCTTGGCATATTTGCAGATACGAAAGTCGTGCAGGCGATCGAGCCGGAAGGTCGCGCCGTCGTCGTGCACCAGGCGCATCGTGCCTCGCGAGGGCCGATAGAATCCGGTGACGCAGTTGAATACCGTGGTCTTGCCGGCGCCGTTCGGCCCGATCAGCGCAGTGATGTGGCCGCGCTGCGCGGCGAACGACAGTTCGTTGATGGCAAGGATACCTCCGAAGCGCATCATCAGTCCATCGACGGCGAGGATGGGAACAGGCGTCGTCATCCCTGACCTTCCTTCACCAGCGACGACGATATCTCTGTCCGTTTTTGCAGGAACACGGTTGGAGCGCGATGGCTGACCAGGCCGCGCGGCCGCCAGACCATCAACAGCACCATGACTCCGCCGAACACCAGCATGCGAAACTGGTCAAGGCCGCGAAACAACTCAAATCCCCCGATCATTGCGATCGCGGCGAGCGCCACGCCGAGTTGCGAGCCCATACCTCCGAGCACGACGATGGCGAGAACCAGTGCCGATTCCTGAAAGGTGAAGGATTCAGGACTGATGAAGCCCTGGCGGGTTGCGAAGAACGCGCCCGCAAAGCCGCCGAACATCGCGCCTATGGCGAAGGCCGAGAGTTTCGTCGTGGTGATGTTGATGCCAAGCGCCCGACAGGCGATTTCATCCTCGCGCATCGCTTCCCAGGCACGACCGATAGGTAGCCGTCGCAGGCGGATGGTGACCCAGTTCGTAAGCAGTGCCAGCGCCAGGATAAGATAGAACAGGAAAACCAGACGATGCGTTGGCGAGAACGGCACGCCGATCAATGCCGCGAAACCATCTTCGCCCGGCGTCAGGGGAATGCCGAACACGGAGGGGCGCGGGATGCCGCTGATCCCGTTCGGTCCGCCGGTGAGTTCCTGCCAGTTGAGAATGACCATCCGGATGATCTCACCGAACGCCAGCGTGACGATCGCGAGATAATCGCCGCGAAGTCGCAACACCGGGAAGCCGAGCAACACGCCCCAGAACGCGGCGAGCAGACCGGAGACCGGCAACAGCACCCAGAATGCCCACGGCCCGAGTTGCAGGAAGTCGATCGCGACGTAGGGATAGGTTTCCATGAAATGCGGAAACGGCAAGCCGCTTTGCGCCAGCAGCGCATAGGAGTACGCGCCGACCGCATAGAACGCGACGTAGCCGAGATCGAGCAGCCCGGCGAGACCGACCACGATGTTGAGACCCCAGCCCAGCATCACATAGGTCAGTACGAGGATCCCAAGGTCGAGCAGGTAACGCTGATTGTAGAAGATGACCGGCACCAGCAGAGCGAAAATCAGAAGTGCCGGCGTCAGCAGGCGACCCAGCATCGAGAACGTACGACGCACGGTTGCTGGCAGTTCGACACTTCCGACGGGTCCGATCCAGCGCTTTAGCGTTTCGACAATGATGCTGCCGACGAACACCGCGCCGACTGTGGCCGCGAGTTCGCCGAACCGGGTCCAGTAGGTCAACTGTCCCGAGGAGCCGGATTCTGTACGAATGCCGATCATGAGCGAGAACAGCACCAGCGCCAGGACCGCGCTCACGACCGCTTTCTTCATGATGAAGACGACACCACGATCGCGCGCCGCGGTTTGTTGGCTCAGAGCGGGCGCTGACACGTCCGGGCCGTCAGACTTTTTCGACTTCGGGACGGCCAAGCAGGCCGGTCGGCCTGAAAATCAGGACGACGATCAGGATCGAGAAGGCGGCGACATCCTTGTACTCGATCGAAAAGTAAGCTGACCAAAAGGTCTCGATCAATCCGATCGCGAGACCGCCGAGCATCGCGCCAGGCAGCGAACCTATGCCGCCAAGAACCGCGGCGGTAAATGCCTTGATGCCGGCGACGAAGCCCATGAAGAAATCAACCAGACCATAATACAACAAGTACATCATGCCGGCGACGGCAGCGAGCGCCGCCCCGATCACGAAGGTCATTGAGATGGTGCGATCGACGTTCACGCCGAGCAGCGCCGCCATGGTCTGATCCTGTTCGCACGCGCGCATATCGCGGCCGAAGCGCGTGCGCGACACAATGAAACTGAAGATCGCGAGCAGAACGATGGTGGTAACCACCACCACGATCTGGACATTGGATAGTTGGACTGCGAAATTTCCGGAATCGTGAAGCGTGTAGCCGCCGGTGATGAGCGGCGGAATGGGCTTGGCCTGCGCGCCTTGCGAAACCTGAGAAAAATTGAAGAGCACGAACGACATGCCGATCGCCGACAAGAGCGGCGCGAGTCGAAACGATTGACGTAGGGGCCTATAGGCAAGGCGCTCGACAACCCAGCCGTACACGGCAGTAACGGCCATTGAAACGAGGAGCATAACGAGCAGGATCAGCGGCACGGCGGAGAGGCCCAACGATATCAGGATGAGGAAGGTGATCATCGCGATGAAGCCGCCGATCATGAAGATGTCGCCGTGAGCGAAATTGATCATGCCGACGATGCCGTAAACCATCGTATAGCCGATCGCGATCAGCCCATAGATCGAGCCGAGTACGACGCCATTGATGAGTTGCTGGGCAAAATAGTCCATGCGCTGCCGTGATCTGCGTATCCGAATGCGACTATATCAGACGCGATGCTAGGCTCCGGCAGCCGGACCGGCGCGTCTTGAATCAGTGTCTAACAGTGGGAATCGAGGGCGGCAACCGCGGCAATTTCAGCGGGACCGGCGGCTGTGTATTTCTCCGGCGTTGTTTGCTCAGCGGAAGCAGCTCGTCGCGCGGGTGGGCGTTAAAAAGGCCAGTCTAACGGCAATTTGGCCGGCAAGCCGGCTGGAAAGCCGTCAAATCAGAGTTCCCAGTCTCCCGAAATCCAATCGATGCGGCCGGATTGTGCCTCCGTTCGCGTCGGCGTTGTCCACAGGGCTGGCGGGACTGTTAAGGTAAACAAAGGGTTTCCGTTGCGCCGCTCGGTTTACCCGACGTTAATCACCAAGGCCGCGCTGGTTCCCGACGCGGCGGCCACGCGATTAGCGGGATGGCGCATGACCAATTCCTGGCGCATCAGCACCGTCAACGGAGCGTTGCTGGCGCTCTATTTCGTTCCTGCCTGGACCTTCGTCGCTTTCAAGATCGTGGCGTCGCCGGTGCACGGACTTTACGACCTGGCCAATGTGTCGGTCGCATTGTTTCTCAGCGACCACCTCCATTTCGCGGCGATGGACCTTGTGCGTTTGGCCTGGCTCCTGGCGCTCGGCAAGATGACCGTCGTCGCGTTCTTCGCGGTGTTCCTGGTGATGACCACGCGCGCTTCGGTCCGGAAGTCAGGCAGCTTCGATGAGGTACTCGCGCTCGCGCTCGGCATCGGCAGCCTCATCGCCTTCGCCAGCATGGTGATGGCGTCACGAGTAGGCGAAATGGCCGCGGTGCGCCTGCATGCGACCGAACTGCTATTGCTACTTGGCGGTGCCATCCTGATGGCGGCCGAGCCGCCGTTCCAGCGCGATCCGCCGCCGGTGAGACGATGGCCTTCGCAACCGGAAGTCTGTCCTTCAACCAATGCCAGTTCCTGAACGATCGTGCTGGTTTCCTTGACCGCATGATCGGTTGCAGGGCGTTCATTTGACTACTGCTGCATCAGGAAGCCGGCCACTGCCTCTGTGAAAGCGTGTGATTGTTCGACGTTAGAGATATGTGCGGCGTCGAGGATGGTCATGCTGGCGGAGGGAATCTGGCTGCGGATGTATTCACCGGCCGCGACAGGCGTCGACAAGTCGTGCCGTCCGGCGATGACGAGCGTAGGGCTTTTGATGCGCGGCAGCAACGCGCGCTGATCCAGGGTACTCAACGCCTGACAGCAGGCGATGTAACCCTCCACCGGAGAGGCGCTCAGCATGGCTTTAATCTTCGCCGTGACCTGAGGTTCGCGTTCGCGAAAGCTTGCGGTCAGCCAGCCGCTGATTACGGTATCGGCGATTGCAGCGAGACCGCCATCCTTCACTGCCTTGATGCGGGCGTGCCAATTGGTCGGATCGGGATAGTAGCAGTTCGTATTGGCGAGAATGATCCGGTCGAACCGCTCCGGCGCATTTGCTCCGAGCCATTGGCCGACCATGCCGCCCATGGATAATCCGCACCAGTGCGCTCTTGCGATGTTGAGGTCGTCCAGAATTGCCAGCACATCCCGGCCAAAGCGCTCCATCGAATAGGGGCCGGGTGGTGCACCGGACTTGCCGTGGCCGCGCCGGTCATAGCGGACGATTCGGAACAGCTTCGACAGCGTCGCCATCTGCGGCTCCCACATCTGCAGCGTGCAGCCGAGTGCGTTCGACAGCATCAGCGTCGGGCCGCTGTCGCGCCCGTCGACGGAAACATTCAGCAGGCAGCCGTCGGCATCGATCATGGGCATTGTCGTTTCTCCTGCCAGACTCAAGCGTTTTAGTCGGGAGCGATCGGTTTCACCATCGAAAATCGCCACGCTTATGCGTGAGCTCTCCACCGCTGTCCTCTTTCTTTTGCGGCCGTCGTACTCTACGTCAGGGGTGAGCGCTTTCGAACAGTGTGGCCGCCGATCAAGGAGGCAAGCTCATGGCGATGACAATGAGCGGCGAAGTCGAGCTCGCAGCCTCTCGCGATCGTGTGTGGGCCAAGCTCAACGATCCCGAGGTCTTGAAAGCCTGCATTCCCGGTTGCGAGGACTTGATCAAGACCGACGCGAACCAATTCCATGCTGTCGCCAGGATGAAAATCGGTCCGGTATCCGCCCGCTTCAAGGGCAAGGTGACTCTTAGCGATCTCGACCCGCCGAACGGATACAAGATTGCAGGTGAGGGGGAGGGCGGCGTCGCCGGATTTGCAAAGGGTGAAGCAACCGTGGTGCTGGTCGATCACAATGGCGGCACACTTCTGAAATACGAAGCCGCGGCGCAAACCGGTGGCAAGCTGGCGCAACTGGGTCAGCGGTTGATCGGCGGTACGGCCAAAAAGCTGGCCGACCGATTTTTCGCGAACTTCGCCGAAGTCGTTCAGGGGTAAAGGCGGTTCAGAGCCTAAAGATCCGCTTCGGCGTGACCGGCGTTGCCGTGTATGAACCCATTATCGGCATCGCTCATATCGTGTATTGTGAAGAACGACCTTCCGACGTGCGACCGTAGAGAGTGTCAAATGGCCAAGATTTCGTTGATCGTGAACGGCAGGCCGGCCACTGCCGATATCGATCCCCGCACGCTGCTGGTGCAGTTCCTGCGCGAGAACCTGCACCTCACCGGCACCCATGTCGGATGCGATACCTCGCAGTGTGGCGCTTGCATTGTGCATCTCGATGGGAAAGCGGTGAAGTCATGCACTACGCTGGCGGTGATGGCCGATGGGCACGAGATCAAGACCATCGAAGGTCTCACAGCTGACGGGGCCTCGCTGCATCCGATGCAGGAAGCGTTCCGCGAGCATCACGGCTTGCAATGCGGCTTCTGCACACCGGGCATGATTATGACCGCGATCGATATGGTCCGCCGCAAGGGTTACGATCTTGACGATCGTACCATTCGCGAGGAACTGGAGGGCAACCTCTGCCGCTGCACCGGCTATCAGAATATCGTCACATCGATTGCGGCCGGCGCGATGGCGATGGCCAAATCGGATCTCGCATGAGCTTGGAGTTACACGCCGCGAGACGAGACCAGAGAACCTGAGCGATGTACGAATTCAAGTATCATCGACCGGCGACCTTGCAGCAGGCTGTCAACCTCCTGGCCGAGAGCGAGGACGCCATGTTGATCGCGGGCGGCCACACGCTGGTGCCGGTCATGAAGCAGCGGCTCGCAAGCCCCGCACATCTGATCGATCTTACGCATATCGAAGGTCTTGATAGCATCGAGATGAGGGAGGGCCTGCTGGTGATAGGTGCGACCGCGAAGCACGCCGATGTCGCTGACTCGCCGATCGTGGGCGAGGCTATCCCGGCGCTCGCCGAACTCGCCGGGATGATCGGCGATCCCGCTGTGCGCCACAAAGGTACCATCGGGGGCTCGCTGGCCAACAACGATCCCACTGCCGATTATCCGGCGGCCTGTCTGGCGCTCGGCGCCACCATCGTCACCAACAAGCGCCGTCTGAAATCAGATGACTATTTCCAGGGAATGTTCTCCACCGCGCTGGACGCGGATGAGATCATCACCCAGGTGATGTTTCCGCTGCCGAAGAAGGCAGCCTATCAGAAATTTCACAATCAGGCCTCCCGCTACGCTTTGGTGGGCGTGTTCGTTGCCGAGCGGCCGCCGGATGTGCGTGTCGCCGTTACGGGCGCCGGGGCCGACGGCGTGTTCCGCTTGGCGGCGTTCGAAGAAGCTCTGAAAAAAAGCTTCACAACAAAATCGCTCGAGGGGCTGTGCGTTTCCCCCGACGGCCTCAACAGCGACTTGCACGGCAGCGCGGAATATCGCGCGCATCTGATCGGTGTGCTTGCGCGGCGAGCAGTCGATGGCGCGAACGGTAAGGCATGACATGCGGATGCTCGCCGCGCTGGGCCAGATATCATGAAGGCGGTACTGCCATCTTCCGTCGATGCAACGCTCGCTCTGCTGGCGAAGCATGGCTATTTCGCCGAGCGTTCCTTGGCGACTGTCGTGTTTCTTTCGCTACGCATGGCGCGGCCGCTGTTTGTCGAAGGCGAGGCAGGCGTCGGCAAGACCGAGATCGCGAAAGTGCTATCGGCTGCACTGGGCCGCAGGCTGATTCGACTGCAATGTTACGAAGGATTGGATGTTGCCTCCGCCGTCTATGAGTGGAACAGCCACGCTCAGATGATTGCAATTCGGCTGGCCGAAGCGGCGGGTGATACTGATCGCGAGCAGCTTTCCAGCGACATCTTTGCCGAGAGATATTTGATCAAGCGGCCGTTGCTCCAGGCCCTGGAGCCGGATGTCGGCGGCCCGCCGGTACTCCTGATTGACGAACTCGATCGCGCCGACGAAGCTTTCGAAGCCTTTCTTTTGGAAATCCTCAGTGATTTCCAAGTGACGATCCCCGAATCCGGCACCGTCAAGGCGGTGACACCGCCGATCGTTATCGTGACTTCGAACAGGACGCGTGAAGTTCATGATGCGTTGAAGCGCCGCTGTCTCTATCACTGGGTGGACTACCCTTCCGCCGAGCGCGAACTTGCGATCGTCCGATCACGGGTAGCAGGTATCTCCGCCGCATTGTCGCAACAGGTCGTCGGCTTTGTGCAGGCGCTGCGCAACCGGGATTTCTACAAGAATCCGGGCGTCGCCGAGACCATCGACTGGGCGACGGCGCTGACCGAGCTCGATACCCGTTTGCTGACGCCGCAGGTCGTCGGCGATACCATCGGCGCACTCTTGAAATATCAGGATGATATCGGCCGGATGCAGGGCGACGCTTTGCAAAACCTATTGAAGGAAGCCGCCAGCAACCAATAAAAGCAGGATTCGCATGGCCATCCATCATCTCGATTCGCCGACCGGCCGTATCGCGGACAACGTTATCGGCTTCGCCCGCACGCTGCGCGCCTCCGGTCTTCCCGTGGGTTCGGCCGCCGTCATCGACGCGCTGAACGCATTGCGCTTGATCGACATCGGCAATCGCGCGGACGTTTTCAGTACGCTTCAGGCGGTTTTGCTGACTCGCCACGAACATGCGCTGATATTCGCCCAAGCCTTCGAGCTTTTTTTTCGTATCGCGGAGCAACGGAACAACATGCTGGACTCGGTCCCGCTGCCGGACCAGGCCAGGAAACCGCCGCCGTCTGCGTCTCGGCGCGTTCTCGAGGCATTGTCGCAGCCTGCGATCACGGGTGAGCGCGAGATGCCGCGGGAGCATGAGATCCGGCCTTCTGTCTCCGACCGCGAGGTGCTGCAAAGGAAGGATTTCGCCCAGATGAGCGCAGCCGAGATGGCCGAAGTGATGCAGCTGATCGCGAAGATGGAACTGCCGCAAGCCAAGCTGCGCACGCGACGCACCCGGCCCGATTCACGAGGATCGTCGCTGGATCTGCGCCGCACGCTGCGCGGCGGCCTACGCACCGGGGGCGAGATCGTCGATATTCATCGCCTCGGCAGGGCCGGCAAGTCGGCGCCGATCGTAGCCCTGCTCGATATCTCAGGCTCGATGAGCGAATATACGCGACTATTTTTGCATTTTCTCCATAGTCTCACAAATGAGCGTAAGCGCGTTTCGGTCTTTCTGTTCGGAACGCGGTTGACTAATGTGACGCGCGCGTTGCGTGCGCGCGATCCCGACGAGGCGCTGGCCGCTTGTTCCTCGGTGGTGGAGGACTGGGCGGGGGGAACGCGGATCGCGACCTCGCTGCACAACTTCAACAAGCTGTGGGGCCGGCGCGTGCTGGCGCAGGGCGCTATTGTACTGCTGATCACCGATGGGCTGGAGCGGGAAGCCGACTCCAAACTAGCGTTCGAGATGGATCGGCTGCACCGATCCTGCCGTCGGTTGATCTGGCTCAACCCGCTATTGCGCTATGACGGCTTTAAGCCCAAGGCGCAAGGAATTAAGATGATGCTGCCGCACGTTGACGAATTTCGTCCGGTGCATAGTTTGTCATCTATCGAGGGGCTAGTTGCTGCGCTTTCCCGGGCGCCGAGACCAACGGCCGTGGTCCCTCCGTCCCGCAGCTTGAACGAGTGGCATCATGCTGGATCGCGATGAAGACATTCTGAGGGCGGCGGAAAACTGGAGGAGAGCGGGCAAGGGCGTCGCGCTGGCAACGGTCGTTGAAACCTGGGGCTCTGCACCGCGTCCAGCCGGTTCGAGTCTCGTCATCAACGAAGACGGCACGTTTCTGGGCTCGGTCTCGGGCGGCTGCGTCGAAGGCACCGTGGTGACCGAGGCGCTGGACGTGATCTCCAGTGGGGCGCCCAGGATGCTGGAGTTTGGTGTCGCGGATGAGACCGCGTGGACTGTCGGCCTCTCATGCGGGGGCAGGATCCGCATCTTTGTTGAGAAAGTCGTTTAGTGTCATTGGTGTAAAGTTTCTTCCGTTATGATGGGATATGATGGGAGGCCCATCCGGGGACTTCGATCGAAAGGGCACTAGTGGTCCGATTCTGACATTTGGTTCGTGGGCTCGCCTAAGGTGGGCACCAAATGTCAAATCCACTCCACTAGTCTTGTAGTGCGAGAGTACCCCTGTTTTCCGAGTTCGAACGGGGGGCTGTGGATGTTTACGATCTCGGTCTCAGGCGTTTGTCGTGAAGCTTGCCACACTTTCAGCGATCAATATCGAGCGGGCCGCGCGGAGGCCGGTGATCGTGGTGACCGATATCGATAATGGCGAGCAGCGCCTTATAAACGCCGCTGACATTGCCAGCGATCCTTTGCATATCGAATTGGAACGACATCTGCGTATGGGCAAGAGCGGCACCATTGAAGTCGCGGGCCGGAAGCTGTTCCTGAACGTCTATGCGCCGACCGCCAAGCTTGTGATCGTCGGCGCGGTTCACATCAGTCAGGCGCTGGCGCCGCTGGCGCGTTCGCTCGGCTATGATGTCACCGTGGTCGATCCGCGCTCCGCATTTGCAAGTCCTGAGCGGTTTCCGGACGTGACGCTGATCGCCGAATGGCCGGACGTTGCACTGCCGCCGCTTAACATGGATCATTATACAGCCTTCGTTGCTGTAACTCACGATCCGAAGATCGACGATCCTGCGTTATTGCACGGGCTGAAGTGCGATTGCTTCTATATCGGGGCATTGGGTTCGCGGAAGACCCACGTTCAGCGTGCCCTCCGCCTGAAAGCACAAAACATTTCTAGTGCCGACATCGAGCGCATCCACGCACCCATCGGCTTGGAGATCGGCGCGATTTCGCCCTCCGAGATCGCCGTGGCCATCATGGCGGAAATCACGGCGCAGCTACGGCTGCCGAAAGCGAGCGCGGCATGAAATTTGGTCCCGCTACCCCGGACGACGCCATCGGCGGTGTCACCGTTCATACCTTGCGGCAGGGTACGTTTGTACTCAAGAAGGGCACCATTATCGGGCCAGTGGAGGTCGAGGCGCTCAACAGGGCAGGTGTGAAGGAGGTTGTCGTCGTTCGCCTCGATGATGGAGATGTATCGGAGGACGTGGCGGCGGCGGATGTCGCGAAAGCGGTTGCCGGCGATGGTGTCACGGTAGAACGGGCGTTTACCGGCCGGGCTAATCTGTTCGCGTCGCGGGCCGGCGTGCTGGTGATCGATCGCGTGGCCGTCAACCGCATCAACAATGTCGACGAAGCGATCACCTTTGCGACGCTTTCGGCCTACAAGCCGGTAGTCCAAGGCGAAATGATCGCCACCGTCAAGCTGATTCCGTTCGGCGTTGAAGCGAAGCTGCGCGATGCCGCGATTGCGGCGGCAGGCGGTGGTGTGTTGCGGGTTGCGCCTTACAGCATCAAGCGCGTTGGCATTGTCTCGACCATGCTCCCTGGCCTTGCGCCGAAGGTGATCGACAAGACATTGCGCGTCACCGCCGAGCGTATCGCGCCAGCGGGTGCGACGATCATCGCCGATCGTCGCGTGACGCATGACCAAACCGTACTGTCGGCGGCGATCACGGAGATACTCGATCTCGGCGCCGAGCTGGTTATCGTATTCGGTGCATCCGCGATTGCGGATCGCCGCGATGTCATTCCCGCGGCCCTCACCGATGCGGGCGGCGTGGTCCAACATTTTGGTATGCCGGTCGATCCGGGCAACTTGCTTCTGATCGGAAAAGCGCGTGGTGTGCCGGTGCTGGGTGCCCCGGGTTGCGCGCGGTCTCCCGTTGAGAACGGGTTCGATTGGGTACTGATGCGGCTGCTCGCCGGATTGAAGGTCGCGCGACGTGATCTGACCGGCATGGGAGTCGGCGGCCTGCTGATGGAAATCGTGACGCGACCGCAACCGCGTATCTCGCCTGCGACCGACACCAACAGCAATATTGCAGCGGTGGTCCTCGCCGCAGGGCGATCAACCCGCATGGGCGGCCCCAACAAGCTTTTGGCGGAGCTGAACGGCAAGCCGCTGGTCCGTATCGTGACCGAGCAGGTGCTGGCGTCAAAAGCATCGAGCGTTACGGTCGTAACCGGCCATGAAGCAAGGGAGGTCGAGCGCGCACTGCGGGGGCTCAACGTTACCTTTGTGTACAATCCGGATTTCTCTGCGGGTCTTGCCGGCTCGGTCAGAACCGGTATCAGCACGGTTCCTAAAGAGGCCGGCGGCGCCTTGATCTGTCTCGGCGACATGCCGCTGGTCGATGCGCAACTCCTCGATCGGCTGATCGCAGCGTTTGCTCCGGATCGGGGTATGCTAATAGCCGTCCCTGTCAGCGACGGCAGGCGCGGCAATCCGGTCTTGTGGTCGCGGCGCTTTTTCGGCGAACTGATGTCGCTCGAAGGTGACGTCGGCGCGTGCCATCTGCTCGCGCGTCACGCCGAGGCGGTGGCGGAAGTCTCAGTCGATGCTCACGGCGCCTTCTTCGACATAGATACGCCTCAAGCATTGGCGGCGGTTCAACGCGGCTGACAATGAGCTCCTGGACCGGCGCGCTGTCCGGACTTCAGAGAGGGTGCTGACGGGCGACGTCAGGCCCACGACCTGCATCGGAGAACTGTTCAGGACGCATCGACGCTGCAAAGCGGTGCGGTCCCGCTTTCAATCCGGTTTGCTTGCGATGCATCAATGAGATTTCCGCTCCAGGCCGGGTCCTCCGGCACTTCGGCTTCTCTAGATTTGCAAACTAGTTCAGACAGATAGGTCACATCACGGCGGATTGACTGCCCGGGGCAAAGTTTTATCTTTATTATGACTGACTGGTCAGTCATAATAATCTGATGAAAGCTGCAAAAACCAAACGACGAAACGCCGCCACTGCGAACTCCGCCAAAGGCCGATCTGCCACAAGCACAGTCGGTGCGACGACTTCCTCGCAGACGGGCAGGGCGGCTAACCCCCCGAACCGCGCAGCACGCGCAGCGCAGCGACGCGCGGCGATCATCGCGGCGGGACTCGATGAATTCACCGCGCGTGGTTTTGCCGCAACCCGTCTGGACGACGTGGCAAAGCGGGCAGGCGTCGCCAAGGGTACCATCTATCTGCACTTCAAGGACAAGGAGGCGCTGTTCCAGGAGCTTGTGCGCACGGCGCTCGTGCCGCTGATCGGAAATCTGATGACCGTGCCTGCCGCTGGCGGATCGGTACGCGAGATCCTTGAACGCTTCGCTGAGACTTTTGTCCGCGACGTTGCCGAAACCAAGCGCGGCGATATTGTTCGCTTGATCATGGCGGAGGGCACGCGCTTTCCGTCGCTCGCCGACTTCTACTTTCGCGAAGTCGTTTCGCGTGGCCTCGCGGGCATGCGCAAGCTGATCGAATACGGCATCGAGCGCGGAGAAATCCGCAATGCGCGCCTTGCCGACTTCCCCCAGATCGTCATTGCGCCTGCCATGGTCGCCGTGATGTGGCAAGGCCTGTTCGGCCGGCATGCGCCGCTCGATGCTGTGGCAATGTTGAAGGTCCATCTCGATCTGATCTTTGGCGAACGGAGAGCTTCATGACCGCGCTGCGTACAGTCGCGCGTGCCGGCACCGCGTTGGCGCTGGCGGTTCTCGTTGCCGGCTGCGGCCAGAAGCTGCCGCCCGGCTATCAGGGCTGGGTCGAGGCCGATATGATTTTTGTGAGTCCCGACGAGAGTGGTCGCGTCACCAAACTGAATGTGCGCGAGGGCGACGCTGTCGAGGTCGGCGCGCAGCTCTATTCGGTCGACGATGACCTGCAACAGGCTGATCTCAATCAGAACAAAGCGACGCTGGCGAATGCGCAGCAGACTTACGATCGTGCGGCCTCGCTGAGGAAAACCGGGGCCGGTACGCAGGCGACGCTGGATTCCGCCGTCTCGGCGTTGCGTGTCGCCGAGGCGCGGGTCAACACCTCGCAGACGCGGCTGTCGCGGCGCAAGGGCTTTGCGCCGGTCGCAGGGACCATACAGCAAATCTATTTCCGCGAAGGCGAGATGACGCCGGCGCAACGGCCGGTGCTGTCGATCATGCCGCCGGGTAACATGAAGGTCCGGTTTTTCGTGTCGGAGCCGGATTTACCGAAACTCAGGATCGGGCAGGATGTTCACATCACCTGTGACAACTGTGCGCCCGATCTGACGGCAAAGATCTATTTCATCGCCACTCAGGCCGAATACACACCGCCGGTGATTTACAGTCTCGAGGAGCGCAATAAGCTGGTGTTCCTGGTTCAGGCGCGGCCCACCAGGCCGGACAGTCTCCGCGTCGGGCAGCCGGTCACCGTGCAGATCGACGCCGCGCCACCCGGAGGGGTAGCACCATGATCCAGGCAGCCGTGAAAGCGTCCGACATCGCGATCGAGGTTTCCGGCCTATCGAAATCGTTCAACGGCCGCGAGGTCGTGCACGACCTGTCCATGCAGGTAAAGCGCGGAATGATCTACGGCTTCCTCGGCCCCAACGGGTCGGGCAAGACCACCACCATCCGCATGCTCTGCGGACTGCTGACGCCCGATAGCGGCGAGGGTACCTGCCTCGGCTACGATATCCGCCGCGATGCCGACAAGATCAAGCGCCGGGTCGGCTACATGACCCAGCGTTTCAGCCTGTATCAGGATCTGTCGGTGCGCGAAAACCTGGAGTTCGTTGCACGGCTCTACGGCATTCGCGGTGCGCCCGGCGCGGCGCGGGCCATGATCAAGCGGCTCGGTCTTAACGGCCGCGAGGAGCAGCTTGCGGGTGAATTGTCCGGTGGCTGGAAGCAGCGCCTCGCGCTTGGCGCCTGTACGCTGCCGAACCCGCAACTTCTATTGCTCGATGAGCCGACCGCCGGTGTCGATCCGAAGGCGCGGCGTGAGTTCTGGAATGAGATTCACGCGTTGGCTGCGGACGGTCTGACGGTACTGGTCTCCACCCACTACATGGACGAGGCCGAACGCTGTCACGAGATCGCCTATATCGCCTACGGTCATCTGCTTGCGCATGGCACCGTAGATGATGTGATCGCGAAATCGGCGCTCACCACCTACACAGTCACGGGCGGCGACCTCAATGGGCTGTCGGCCGAGCTCGCAGGCAAGCCGGGCATCGACATGGCCGCGCCGTTCGGTACCAGTTTACATGTCTCCGGCCGCGACAAGGCCGCCCTCGAACAGACGATCGCGGCCTATCGCAGTCGTGGCGATCTGCATTGGCAGCAGAGCGAGCCATCACTGGAGGACGTGTTCATCGAACTGATGAGTCGTTCGAAGGATAATTTCCAATGAGTGCCGCGAATGACCATTCCGCCGAAAGGGAAATGCCGTTCGGCTTCTGGCGGCGCAGCTACGCCATGCTGGTGAAAGAGTTTATCCAGCTTCGGCGCGACCGGGTATCGTTCGCGATGATCGTGATGATTCCGGTGATGCAGCTCATGCTGTTCGGCTATGCGATCAACACCACGCCGCGCCATCTTCCGACCGCGGTTCTGCTGCAGGAAGACAGCGACCTCGCGCGCTCGATTCTGAAGGCATTGGAAAATACGTCCTATTTCCGTTTCACGCAGGAGGTGCATGACGTCGATACCTTCGACAATCTCCTGAAATCCGGCACGGTGCTGTTCGGTGTCGAGATTCCGCGTGGCTTCGAGCGCGGGGTGCGGCGTGGTGATCGTCCGGCGCTGCTGGTTGCCGCTGATGCCACCGATCCCGTCGCCGCAGGTTCTGCGTTGAGCGCACTCGGCCCGGTCGTGCAGACCGCGCTCGCGCATGATCTGCATATTGGCGATCCACCCGATCCGCCATTCGAAATCCGGGCGCATGCGCGGTACAATCCGGCGGCGTCGTCGCGGCTGAACATTGTGCCCGGGCTCGTCGGCACCATTCTCACCATGACCATGCTGATTTTCACGGCCTTGTCGGTCACGCGCGAGATCGAACGGGGTACCATGGAGAGCCTGCTGTCGATGCCGATCACGCCGGTCGAGGTGATGATCGGCAAGATCTTGCCTTACGTGCTGGTCGGATTTATTCAAGCAACCCTGATCATCGGCATCGGCGTGCTGCTGTTCGGCGTCCCCGTCTATGGTAGCCTGACGTTGTTGGCGTTGCTCTCGACTTTGTTCATCACAACCAATCTCGCCGTCGGATACACATTCTCGACCATCGTGCAGAATCAGCTCCAGGCCATGCAGATGTCGATGATGTTCTTCCTGCCAAGCATCCTGTTGTCCGGTTTCATGTTTCCCTTCGCCGGTATGCCCGTGTGGGCGCAGCGTGTCGGGGAGTGCCTGCCACTGACGCACTATGTCAGGATTGTCCGCGCCATCATGCTGAAGGGCGCGACCATGCAAAACCTGAAGTACGACACGCTCGCGTTGCTGGCGCTGATGCTGGTGGCCATGGCGATCGCGGTGACACGATTCCGCCGCACGCTGGATTAGCCGAGGCTAATGGAAACATCACTTTCGAAGCAAAGCGCTGACGCGCCCGTAGATGCCACTGCGGTCGAAACTGTCTTCCACCAAGCCGGCGCCGACCGACCATTCCAGCATCCCCGTCTTGAAGCCCGTGAGGTGCGTGCCGATCCGGTATTGGGTGCTGAACCGATCGGTGGATACGGAGACTTCGGGTCCGATCCAGAACCGGTCGAACAAACGCCAGCCGGCCGCGGCGCGGGCGCTATACACCGAGTAGATGGTGGTGATCGCGCCGGAAGCAGCCACCATCATCGCTGGCGTGGGCTCCCACCATAGCTCGCTCGCTAACTGGCCGCCGAAGCGGCTTCCGCTCAGCTTGCCGGTTTGAACGTCGGGTTTGACCCCACGAATTTCCAGGGTTGGACCGGCAAACACCCTGATCTCGAGGTCACCGCGCTTGGTCCGCCAGCCGGGCAGAGCCGAGGCGCGGAAGATGTTGGTGGTGAAGCGCTGCGTCGCAGTGTCGTACCGTTCGAGATTGTCGGACATAAACAAACGAACCAGAAAACCATCGTTGTTCAAGTCACCTTTCGGCGCCAGCAGCATTCCGTTGTAGCCGGCCAGTCCGTTGCTCCAGAGATCAATGCCGCTGAAAAACAGGAATCGTTCGGGTCTGGAGCCACCGCTGAGATTATCGGTCAGCGGCGGGGTTACCGCAGGCTGGGCCATTGACCGACCAACGGCCGCCCACACCAATAAGGCGGCCATGCCAAATGCGCGCACGTTCCCCAACGTACCCGAGCCCCCACAAGCCCCAAACGCCCATACGTACAACTACTGATAGCAGGCGGGCAGGCAGTCGCGTAGGGAACAATATGGAAACACCCTCAAGGTTTTTTTAACCAACCGTTCTTCGTCACCTCAACCGTGCGATCAATTCCATCGCGCCCGCAGGTGCGCGGACCTTCCCTTCGTGGATCACGTAGGCGAACACGTCGCGCGCCACTTTCTTCGGCTGGGCCTCGCCCACGCGCGGCAGATCGTCGGGTTCGCCCCCTGTGGCCCAGCATTGAAAGCGCTTCGCCCAGGCATCGAGCTGCTTCGGAGGATAGCAAGTCTTGATCTCGTCGCTGCCTCTTTGCAGGCGCGCATAGACGAAATCCGCGACGGTATCGGCGATCGCCGGATACTTGCCGTGTTCGGCGAATACGACCGGCACTTGGAACTGCCGAAGGAGCGAAATGAAGGCCGGTGTGCAGAAGCTGTCGTGGCGAACTTCGACCACATGCCGCAGCGCACGTCCGTCCAGCTTCTTCGGCAAGACTTCGAGAAACTTGCCGAAATCGGACTCGTCGAAAGTCTTGGTCGGCGCAAACTGCCACAGCACCGGTCCGAGCCGGTCCCCCAGTTCCAGCACGCCCGAATCATAGAAACGTTTTACCGAATCGCCGGCTTCGGCCAGCACCCGGCGATTGGTGGTGAAACGCGGACCCTTCAGAGAGAATATAAAACCATCCGGCACCTCCCGCGCCCATTTGCGAAAGCTTTCGGGCTTCTGCGATCCGTAATAGGTGCCGTTGATCTCGATCGAGGTGAGCCTGGAGGCGGCGTATGTCAGCTCCTTCGCTTGCGCCAGCTTGTCCGGGTAGAAAGCGCCTCGCCAAGGGGCGAAAGTCCAGCCGCCGATTCCGACGTAGATATTGCCTGCTTTGCCCATCATATGGGACCTGCCTCTTGCGGATGTTCCGACCGTACCTACCTTAATGACAACGGCGATGTTGAAGCCCGCTCCGTCGCCGGAACGACCACGGGATAACTGGGTTGCGCCGGATGTACGCGCGCTCCGTTGTTCGTGGTCGTTGACTTCGGTCTGTTTCCATACATTTCCGGCTTTTAGCAGGATTCCCGGCTCGCGCCTGTTAGGGCTTCACGCCGGCTACCTTGATGCGCTCATCTTGGCATCGGCGGTCGCCACAGATATATGCTGGCGCCATGAATGAAGCCATGAGACCAGAGCCGGTCGAGCTATCAACCGGAATGCCGCGTCAGCTTTCGGTTGTCGTGCCCACCTTCAACGAGCGCGACAACGTGGTTGCGCTGTACGGAAAACTGTCCGCTGCGCTGAAGGGAATTGCGTGGGAGGTCATCTATGTCGATGACAATTCCCCGGACGGAACTTCGGACGTGGTGCGCGAGCTGGCTGCGGCGGATCCGCGTGTTCGCTGTATCCGGCGCATCGGCCGGCGCGGGTTGTCCGGCGCATGCATCGAGGGCATTCTGGCATCGAGCGCGCCGTGCGCCGCGGTGATGGATGCCGACCTTCAGCACGATGAAACCCGGCTGCCGGAAATGCTCGCGCTTCTGGAAAGCAACGTCGTCGACCTCGTCGTCGGCAGCCGCTACATCGAAGGCGGCAGTGCCGACAGCTTCGACAAGCAGCGCGCAGGCTTCAGCATGCTGGCAACCTCGGTCGCGAAGAAGTTGCTGCGCATCGAAATCGCCGATCCCATGAGCGGCTTTTTCATGATCCGCCGCGACCGCTTCGAACAGCTTGCGCCTGAGCTTTCAACCCAGGGCTTCAAGATCCTGCTTGATGTGATCGCAACTGCGCGCGGCGCATTGCGTGTCAGAGAGATTCCCTACACCTTCGGCTCGCGGTTGCACGGCGAGAGCAAGCTGGATTCGATGGTCGCGCTCGACTTTCTGGGCCTCGTACTGGCGAAGCTGACGCATGACGCGGTATCGCTGCGGTTTCTGCTGTTCGCGCTGGTGGGATCGGTCGGTGTCGTCGTCCATTTCGCTGGTCTGTTTGTCGCGCTCGAAGTGTTGGGATGGCCGTTTCCGCACTCCCAGGCCTTCGGCGCGATCCTGGCGATGACCAGCAATTTCCTGTTCAACAATTTCCTGACCTATCGCGACCTGCGCCTGAAAGGGCTCGGGATCTTGCGCGGCCTCCTCGTTTTCTATCTCGTGTGCAGCGTCGGCCTGCTCGCCAATGTCGGCGTTGCATTTTCGGTCTACGATCAGAAGCCGATCTGGTGGCTGGCAGGCGCGGCCGGCGCGCTGATGGGCGTGGTCTGGAATTACGCGGTATCCAGCCTATTCGTCTGGCGCAAGCGATAGCAGGGCGATGCATCCGGCCGAGACGCGGTCCGTCCGCGCCGTTGTTCTCACAGTCCTTGCGCTGGTGGCGTTGCGGCTCGTCTGCGCGGCGCTGACGCCGCTGACATTCGACGAAGCCTATTATTGGACGTGGTCGAAGCATCTGGCCGGAGGCTACTACGATCATCCGCCGATGGTGGCGGTCGTGATCCGCCTCGGCACCATGATCGCTGGCGATACCGAATTCGGCGTCCGGCTGGTGTCGGTCCTGTTGGCGCTGCCGATGAGCTTTGCGGTCTACCGCACAACGGTGCTGCTGTTCGACAGTGCGCGCGCGGCGGCGTCGGCAGTCGTTTTTCTCAACCTCATGTTGATGGTTGCTGCGGGAACCGTGATCGTGACTCCGGACGCGCCGCTGATGGTGGCATCGAGTTTCGTGCTGCTGTGTCTCGCGAAGCTGTTAGTGACCGGGCGCGGGGCCTGGTGGCTCGGGGTGGGGGCAGCCGTCGGCGCGGCCCTGCTGTCGAAATACACCGCGCTGGTCTTCGGTCCGGTGATTCTGATCTGGCTGTTGGCCGTGCCGGAGCTGCGGCGCTGGCTGCGGACGCCGTGGCCTTATCTCGGGGGTCTGGTGGCGCTGGCGATCTTTTCGCCTGTCCTGATCTGGAACGCCGAACACCATTGGGTGTCGTTCGCCAAGCAGTTCGGCCGCGCGCGTGTCGACCAATTGACCCTTCGCTATATCATTGAGTTGATCCCGACGCAGATCGCCTTCGCGACGCCGCCGGTGTTCGGTCTCGCCGCGATGGGGCTGTTTGCATTGGCGAAACGCGGCGAGGGCACGCTGGCGGCGCGAGTGCTGATCAATGCGATGGTGTGGACGCTGACGGTCTATTTTGTCTGGCATTCGTTGCATGGTCGCGTCGAGGCCAACTGGTTCGGACCGATCTATCCGGCGCTGGCGATCGCGGCGGCGGTGGCTTCCGATGTCGTGCGCTGGCAGTCGCGTGGTAGGCGCTTCGCAGATGCCTGCCGGCGCTGGGCGCTGCCGGTGGGTGTTGGGATGTTTGTGGCGCTGGTGGTGCAGGTGAACACTGGCGTTCTCTCGGGCTATCGGCGCGATGCTTCGGTGCGTAGCGTTGGCGTTGGTTTTCCAGAGCTTGCCGCGGAGATTGAGGCGATGCGCGCGAAAAGCGGCGCGCGCTGCGTGCTCGCTCAGGGTTATGGCGTAACGAGCTGGCTTCGTTTTTATCTGCCGAAGGGCACTTGCGTGGCGCAGCATTTCGAGCGCATCCGCTGGATCAACGCTCCGCTGCCAAATGCGGACCAACTCACTGGCAGGCTGCTTTATGTCGATGACGGATCGGCCAACTGGCCGCGCGTCGCGCAGTCTTTCAATCACGTCGAGAAGGTCGCGACCCTCGAACGCAAACGCGGGCCGCTGACGATCGAAACCTTCCAGATCGACGTGGTAGCGGAGCCCAAGGGCGATGTGCTCGCGCCACTGCCGCCGGAATTGAAGTAGCTGAATTCAGTTACAGGTGGCCGGGCGGCTGCCTCGATCTGAAAGATCGAGAGGATATGCAACCAACAAACCTGTTGGCAGCGTCGGAACCCGGTTGTGTGCCAGCCGTTGTCGCTTAACGAGCGCTCCGGAACCGCGATTGTCCTGCGGCCGAGCGGGGGCTGTTCCACACAACCAAAAAGGATTCGCGACATGAAAAAGATTCTGATCGCTCTCGCCGCCACCACCATGCTGACCGGAGTGGTATCTGCTCAGTCCATCAGCGAAAGAACCGGCGTCAACTCCGTGCTCGGCGTCGCGCCGTCCACGGCCGATTTCGTCAAGGAGGTCGCAACCAGCGACATGCTGGAAATCGAGGCCGCCAAGATCGCGCAGCTAAAGGGCAATGATGCGGAAAAGAAATTTGCCGAACGAGTGATCGCCGATCACACCCAGACCTCGAACGACCTCAAGGGTATGGTGAAAAGCGGCGACCTGAAGGCTGAGTTGCCGACCGCGCTCGACAGTTCCGCGCAAAGCAAGCTCGACAAGCTCAGAGTCGCGACACCTCAGGAATTTGCCGCACTCTACGATCCGATGCAGGTCGATGCCCATGAAGACGCGGTGTCGCTATTCGAGCGCTATTCCAAGAGCGGCGATAACGCCAATCTGAAGAACTGGGCCGGCAAGACACTGGAGACGCTCAAGAGCCACCTCGTCATGGCAATCAAGATGAATGAGGATCGGCGTTCGACGGTCGGTAGTTCGAAAACGGCGCCCGCGCCGATGCGGATGGACCGCAAGTAGGCGGCACGACCGCCTCGCATGTTGCGTTTGATTGTTGTGTAAGCAGCGCCGCGCGTGCGATGTGCGCGCGGCCAGACACGCGTCATCGCCCCTGTTGTTTATCGGCGCGGGGACGCCGTCGTGTTAATTCTCAAGTTCGCGCCATCGAAGACACGCGCTTGAGGTGTTCCTCATTCGCGCCATCGAAGAAGAGGGCGCGCGGAACGCCGGGTGCCCGATGCACCCGCGGCCTCGTGTGCGAAAGTGAAAAGCACACGAGCGTAGTCACCACGGTCACACCGGCTTCATCCGGCGTTCCGCGCGCGACGGTTTTTTCGGCTTGCTTCGCATGTCCCCCGGTGGGAGATCCTTTGTTACCCACCGTTGTCGTGGACGGGCTGGCTCCGCCTCATCGTAGAGAAGGCGTTGCGTTGCCGTGCCATGCTATGGCGTGAGGCATCACGCCGGGAGCACGCGACTTGGGCCGACGCGCGAAGCGATGTCAGTGAGGCGCATCTCCGCCCCGGCCGCATCGCACAGCGTGGTCGTCAACCGAAGGTCCGGTCTTCTCAGCGCGGCTTCCGAAGTTCAAACGCCCCTCAGTGAGGAAAGCGTTCTTGCTCTGGGCTCGCGCTCTCAAGACCTTATGCCTCCGGTCCGACGCTGCCGCGTCCACCGCATCCCGCCCCGCGTATCGTGACGATCGCGAGCCGCCCCTCTTAAGTGGGACGGGACGAATAGGAATATAATCTTATAGTCCAAGTTTGTCAATAGCTCTGGATCCTTGCTTTTGGAGTCTTGACTTTCGTAAGAGAAGTACAAAGCTTTGTACATACCGATTTTGTGTACTCACCATGTACTATTTGGAGAATTTTTATGACGAGAGAGGGATTGAAAGAGATAGAGAAGTTTCTCAAGAATCCGCCGCAAACCAGCCGGATCATTACAATCGATCCTGCATCGGCGGAAATCTTGTTAGAAGAACGCAATGAGGGAAATAGACCGCCCAAACCGAATAAGGTGCAGCAATTTGCATCCGATATGTCGGGAAAACGCTGGGGGGTGACAGGCGACACCATAAAGTTTGCGCCGGACGGTCGTTTGCTAGATGGACAAAATCGATTAGCTGCATGTGTAAGGGCGAATAAGTCATTCACAACGCACGTCGTCTTTAATATCGATTCTTCACTTTTCGGCAGGATGGACATAGGGAAGCCCCGCAATCCAGCGGACGTGCTCCATATAGCAGGCTACAAATACGCTTCTACCTTAGCTGCAGCAGTTCGCTGGGCGTACCTGCTAGATACCAATCCGTACAATCGCGAAACTCTGCGTCCAGAATTTGTGCTAGATTTGGTTCGCGATAGATATCCCGACATTGAACCCTTTTTGAAAGAGGGAAGAACCGTCAATCAGCAGTACGCTCATCCTGCGGGTCAGATAGCGGCCCTTATTTACAAGTTTGCAAAGAGCGACACGACAAAGGCTCATGATTTTGTGAGAGCGTGGTTGAGTGGTCAGCGGAACGGAAAATATCAAATCATTGACACCATGCAGGCCCTTCTTCATTCGCAGAAGGCAAACAACAATGGTCGTATACACGAGCTGACTCGCGCTGCGGTTATCGTCAAGGCATGGAACATATTCAAGGCCGGCCAAAAGGGTTCGCTTGCGCAATTGCAGTCAGCGATCACTAAACCTATCGAAACAATCGAATAGAGGTGGCCGATGTCTGAGCTTAACGGCGGTCTCCAGTTTGGAGGGCCTCACCTCACGCGCTTGCGAAACGATCAAACAGATCAAATCGCAAGGGTGACAGAATTACGTAGAGAAGCTGAATCTATCAAAGCGATAGTTTCGCGCGGCTACTATGGTAATGAAGCCAAGCGATTCTGGGCCATTGCAAAGAACGCGTCCTTTGTTCTTGATATTGCCAACCCCGAGTTAGCCCAAAGAGCGGGACTTGGCTCTAGCTTTTTCACTACCGTCGTTCGCGACAAACGCAATCCAAAATTACAGAATTTTCTCGCAGCGCTTGGTGTGATTGTCGAGCTTTCAAATGACAGATTGCGCGATGTGGATGCTGCAACAGATTTTGGGAAGGGCCTGAGATCTTTAATATCCGATCCTATTTCAAGCCTATCCAGAGATCATGTCGAAATCTCTCAGCTAGCAGTATCGCTAGCACGGATGGCCCGTGACGAAATTGTGCGAATTGCAGCAGAGCCTGCGAACCATCCGGACACTATTGCGAGACAAAAGAAAGAGGTGGAGCTTCTTGAGATTTTTGCGGAAGGGTTTGATCGGATTGCTAACCTATTATCGCAGTATTCGAAGCACCCGCATGACGGTCAACTTCTAGCCAATGCGGAGAATGCAGTTGTCATAGTTGGGAAGCAGCTGAATGGTTGGCTGCAAAGCAATGCCTCCGAGATTGCGGACTGGGCAATTCGGTTGCCAGTTCTCGTTGGCGGTGTTGCTGCCCTAGGGTGGGCGGGAGCAAACATGGTGGTGGGAACGACAGCCGTGGCGGCACTTGTTGGCGGCAAAAAAGTCGTTGAGGCAATTGGTGCTGTAAGGAAAGCTAGGTAATTCAACCCCGGCATTGCTGCTGGGGTTTTGCATTTTCGTATTCGCGTTGAGCGAGATTCCGGGTCTGCGGAGCGGCATGGGCGATGCAAGAGCATCGCCTGAGAATGCCGTACCGCGCCCGGAATGACGGACCTCCTCAGAAATCCATGCCCCCGCCCAGCATCGTAGGGGCAGGGTATTCTTCTTCGGCAGTTTGGCGACCATCCTTTTGATGGTGAAGAGCAGGCCACGGAGGCGTGGATGGCCCGAACAACACGTTGGGCATGTTTGATCGGTTTTGCCGGTGCGTGGGCTGAACCCGTGACGCCCGTCGGCGGACTCATATGAGACACTGTTAGCCAAGGGAAACCGAAACGAACGTCATGCCATACATCCTGTTCATCGCCGTGGTCGGCATCCTGCTGCTTTACGTCAGCGACGCGATTCCGCTGTCGAGTGTCGGCGGGCCGATGGTGATCGCGCTGGCTGTCTTTGTTGCGGCGCTGGCCGTCGCGATCCACGAGGCATGGACGAAAAGGCGGGGCGCGCTCGGCTGGATCGTCAATATCATTTCCTCATTTCTCGGGACGTTTGTGGCTGCCCAGGTTGGCGGCATGATAATGGTCATGATCCTCAGCCCGTTTATGGATGGGTCGTCGCTCGCGGCTTTGGGAGGGGCCGTGATGGCTATCTCGCTGGCCGGTACCATGGCCGCCGCGGTGCTGGGATCGTGGGGTGCGTTGGCGATTGTGAACCGCTGGCGGTAAGCGTCACACCTCGCGCGCGTATAAAAAAGTCGGGCCAGACAAATTCGCGGGTTTGTACCGCAAACAAAAACCCCGGCATCGCTGCCGGGGTTTTGCATTTCGTAACTGACTGAGAAGCGTGGATCGGAAATCCATGCCGCCACTGAAAGCCGGGCTTGCCCGGCTTTCAGCATATATAATTCAGGGGCGGCGATTTCTGACGCTGTGCGTCAGAAATCCATGCCGCCCATGCCGCCGCCGCCGCCCGGCATCGCCGGGGCAGCGGTGTTCTTCTTCGGCAGCTCGGCGACCATCGCCTCCGTGGTGATCAGCAGCGCCGCGACCGAAGCCGCGTTCTGGATCGCAGTGCGAACGACCTTGGTCGGGTCGATGATGCCCTTGGAGATCAGGTTGCCGTATTCGCCGGTCTGCGAGTCGAAGCCGTGCGAATACTGCTCCTTCTCGAGGATCTTGCCGACGATGACGCTACCGTCTTCGCCTGCGTTGATCGCGATCTGGCGGGCCGGCGCGGACAACGCCTTGCGCACGATCTCGACGCCGGTCTTCTGGTCGTCGTTCTGAGTCTTGATGCGCTTGAGCTGCTCGGAAGCACGGAGCAGGGCGACGCCGCCGCCCGGTACGATGCCTTCCTCGACGGCCGCGCGGGTCGCATGCATCGCGTCATCCACGCGATCCTTGCGCTCCTTCACCTCGACCTCGGTCGCGCCGCCGACGCGGATCACCGCGACGCCGCCGGCGAGTTTGGCCAGACGCTCCTGCAGCTTCTCGCGGTCGTAGTCCGAGGTGGTCTCCTCGATCTGCGCCTTGATCTGCGCCACGCGCGCCTCAATGTCAGCCTTCTTGCCGGAGCCGTTGACGATCGTGGTGTTTTCCTTGTCGATCATCACCTTCTTGGCGCGGCCGAGCATCTGCAGCGTGACGTTCTCGAGCTTGATGCCGAGATCTTCGCTGATCGCCTGACCGCCGGTCAGAATGGCGATGTCCTGCAGCATGGCCTTGCGGCGGTCGCCGAAGCCCGGAGCCTTGACGGCCGCGACCTTGAGGCCGCCGCGCAGGCGGTTGACCACCAGCGTCGCAAGCGCTTCGCCTTCGACGTCTTCGGCGACGATCACCAGCGGCTTGCCGGTCTGCACCACGGCCTCGAGCAGCGGCAGCAGCTCGTTCAGCGAGGAGAGCTTCTTCTCGTTGATAAGGATGTAGGCGTCGTCCATCTCAACGCGCATCTTTTCGGCATTGGTGACGAAGTAGGGGGAGATGTAGCCGCGGTCGAACTGCATGCCCTCGACGACGTCGAGTTCGGTCTCGAGCGACTTGGCTTCTTCAACCGTGATGACGCCCTCGTTGCCGACCTTCTTCATGGCGTCGGCGAGGAATTTGCCGATTTCGGAATCGCCGTTGGCCGAGATGGTGCCGACCTGGGCGATTTCTTCGTTCGAGGTGACCTTCTTGGAATTCCGGACGAGGTCAGCGACCACGGCGTCGACGGCCAGATCAATGCCGCGCTTCAGGTCCATCGGGTTCATGCCGGCGGCGACCGACTTGGCGCCTTCCCTCACGATCGCCTGGGCCAGAACCGTCGCGGTGGTGGTGCCGTCACCGGCCGCGTCAGCAGACTTGGAGGCGACTTCGCGCACCATCTGCGCGCCCATGTTCTCGAACTTGTCGTCAAGCTCGATTTCCTTGGCGACGGTGACGCCGTCCTTGGTGATGCGGGGCGCGCCAAATGACTTTTCGAGCACCACGTTGCGGCCCTTCGGACCGAGTGTCACCTTCACCGCGTTGGCGAGAATGTCCACGCCGCGCAGCATCTTGTCGCGAGCTTCGACGCCGAATTTGACATCTTTGGCTGACATATTGGATATTTCCTTTGAATGATTTTGAAGGGGATGGCGCTCAGGCGGCCTTTTTCTTGGCAGGCGCGGCGTCGGTGAGGACGCCCATGATGTCGGACTCCTTCATGATGAGAAGATCCTGGCCGTCGATCTTCACCTCGGTGCCGGACCACTTGCCGAACAGCACCTTGTCGCCGACCTTGAGATCGATGGGGATCAGCTTGCCGGACTCGTCGCGGCCGCCGGGGCCGACGGCTACGACCTCGCCCTGCGAGGGCTTTTCCTTGGCCGTGTCGGGAATGATAATGCCGCCTGCGGTCTTCTCTTCAGCGTCGATGCGCTTGACCACGACGCGGTCGTGAAGCGGACGGAATTTCATGCAGTCCTCCTAAGATATTGAAAATTTGGGATGTTCTGAGTTTTAGCAGTCAACACAAGCGAGTGCTAGCTAACCGGACAGGACATAAGCCCGGTGCAGGATGTGGGCAAGGGTCCGAGACGTATTTTTTAAGCAATCAAAGATGGAGACTGCCAGCGCCTGGTCGTCAATTTAACCCACCGTGCAGAGCATTGTTAGCAGATGCAGTAAGCTGCTGCTAGAACTTGGTTAATTGCTGGTTTCTTTATTTTTTTCATTTGTGATTCCGGCTTCGTATGTCACATTTTCCAGATGATCCGCGCATCAAAACCAGTCCAGACCGCGGATTACGGAGGAATGGAGCGTTATCGGGGAACCGGCCCGTCACTTCGCCGATAGCGCAGCCTTCAAGGAGGTTGAGATGGTCACGAAGCATGACGTGCAGTCCCGCGGCGTTTCGGATGATTTTCGTAAGCAAGTGCTCGGCTATGGCCTGACGACGGCCGAGATCCTGTACCGCCGCCCCGATCGCCAGTGGTTATTGCAGAGCTACGTCTGGCAGAATTACGACATGTTTCCGAAATTTCCGGTGCTGTGCGACTTCCTCGCTTTTTGGGAGAAGCAACTCGATGGACCGCTGGTTTTGGTGACGGTCGCGCATTCGAGGCTGATCAAGCCTGCTGAATTGCGCGCGGTGGATGGCGTGTTCTGTCTGCATTGAGGGCCTTGACGATGGAGCGCTGCGGCCTCTGTTGTTGCGCAGTCAAGGCGCACGTCTTGACGCTGGCGCGGCTGCGCGTCATGTGATGATCCCGAATGCGCGCCGTACGCTCCCGCAATGATGCGGCGGGTTCGCCATGAAGCGGCAGGTTCCGGGCGAGGGACAAGTACCTGCTGACGGCGAGGAGAGGTGATGGGTGATATTGTCACCGCGGGCGTTTTAGTGATCGGAGACGAAATCCTGTCCGGCCGGACGAAGGACAAGAACATCGGATTCATTGCGGAATACCTGACCAATATCGGAATTGACCTCAAGGAGGTACGCATCGTTGCCGACAATGAGTCCGATATCGTCGCGGCGTTGAATGCGCTTCGCGCGCGTTACACCTACGTCTTCACGACCGGTGGCATCGGCCCCACGCATGACGACATCACCGCCGACAGTATCGCGAAAGCCTTGGACGTTAGCATCGATTATCATCCCGAGGTGGTGGCGCGTTTCAAGGAGCGTTACCAGAAGCCCGGCGAGTTGAATGAGGCGCGGCTGCGGATGGCGCGGCTTCCCCGGGGGTCCGAACCGATTCAGAGCGCAACCATTCTGGCGCCCGGTTTCAGGATCGGCAACGTCATTGTCATGGCGGGAGTGCCATCGATCATGCAAGCGATGATGGATATCGTCGCGCCGTCGCTTCAGGTGGGCGAGCGGATGCTGTCGGAATCGGTGCGCGGCAATTGCCGGGAAGGTGACATCGGCACGCCGCTGCGCGAGATCGCCGAGGCGCACCCGGACACCACCATCGGCAGTTATCCCTTCCTCGACGAAAACGGCAAGCCGAACACGAGCCTTGTGGTGCGATCCCGCGATCAGGCCAAGCTGACGGCGGCAATGGACGCAATCAGAACGATGCTGACGGCACTCAAAGTGCCTCAGTAAATGACCCATCGGTTTGGCCTCTCGCACTCAGACCAAAAATTCTGGATATGATGAGCGAGATTTCTGCTCTTGCAAAAAGACTTGTGACGGAAACCAACAAGTGACTGCTAACAAAACGCCCAACAAGGCTTTTCCGGTGTCCTGGGACCAGTTTCATCGTGACTGCCGCGCGCTGACCTGGCGGCTGAACGAGACAGGACCCTTCCATGCAGTGGTCGCGATCACCCGCGGTGGTCTCGTCCCGGCAGCGATCGTGGCGCGCGAACTCGGCGTCCGCGTGATCGACACGGTGTGTGTCACAAGCTACGACCATATCCGCAAAGGCGAACTGAAAGTGCTGAAAGGCATCTCAGATGCGACCGCGAAACTCGGCGGCGGCACCGGCAAGGATCTTCTGATTGTCGACGATCTTGTCGATACCGGCGCTACAGCGCGAGTCGTGCGGAGCATGATTCCGGACGCACATTTCGCTACCGTCTACGCCAAGCCCCTCGGCAAACCGTTGGTTGACACGTTTATCACCGAGGTTTCGCAGGACACCTGGATTTATTTCCCGTGGGATCTCGACCTTGCCTTCGCCCCGCCGTTGCGTGACGGCGCAGCATAGAATTCTTCATCGTTCTCGCCGGCAACAGGTCAAGAAAACTCACGTCATGGTTCGAAAGGTTCATGCATCCTTTGCAAAACCGTGTCATGCCTTCAGGCGACATTGTCGCGGTGTCGCAGCGCGGCGCCTTCACCGGCAACCGTGGAATCATTCACGATCCGGCGACTCGGACGCTGCTGAAGCGGCGCTGGACCACCAAGGCGTGGATCGTCTGTGTCTGCGAGTTTCGTGGCCGCCGCCGTGATGTGATGGCGACGCGAAGCTGGACCGAGTTGTTCTTTCTCGATGAGGCGACAGCGTTCGCGGCAGGACATCGCCCGTGCTTCCATTGCCGGCGCGCGGATGCAAATGCGTTTCGTGCCGCGTGGAAACGAGGCAATCGCGCCCGCGATGCGTCAGCGCCTTCAATAGACGCAGTTCTTCACATGGAACGGCTCGACGGCCGCACGAAGCGACTGCATTCGCTTTCGATGCCGCTCAACGAATTGCCGGACGGAGCGATGGTGCGCGCGGGTGAACAAAATTATTTGATTGTGGGTGCACGACCGTTGCTGTGGAGCTTTGATGGCTATTGCGAGGCGAGCTTGCCGCTTGCAGGCCCCCGGTTGATCACGCCACCATCCACCATGCGCGCATTGCAGGCCGGCTATCGTGTGAAGCTGCATGAAAGTGTGACGATTCAATCCCATTGATCAATGTTGTGACATCGTGTCCGCCTTCACGTTGATCTTGAGCCATAGTTGACAAGACAGGGATGGTCGGGCCAAGCCGTGGCACGAAAATAAAGGAAGCAGTCCATGATCGAATTCTTCTTCGATTGCTCCAGTCCCTGGACCTATCTCGCTTTCCACAACATCCAGCCGCTGGCAAAGGAGTTCGGTGAGCAGATTTCGTGGCGGCCGGTTTTGGTCGGCGGAATATTCAATGCCATCAACCCGAGCGTCTATGCCTCGCGGGAAAATCCGGTGGCGGCGAAGGTTCGCTACATGAAGAAAGATCTCGCGGATTGGGCGCGGTTGGCGGGACTTGCGATCAAGATACCGCCGACTGTGTTCCCCGTAAACAGCATCAAAGCCATGCGCGGCTGTCTCTGGCTTGGCAACGACGCGATGGTGCCGTTCGCCAGATCGGTGTTTGAAGCCTATTGGCGCGATGACAAGGACATTTCGCGTGAGCCGGTTCTGGCCGAGATTTGCAGGTCCCTCGACATCGATCCTGAAAAGCTTCTGACCGGCATTGGAGATGAAGGCATCAAGAACGAACTCAAGGCTAATACCGACGAGGCGATCACGCGTGGCGCGTTCGGATCGCCGACGATCTTTCTTAGCAAGACCGATATGTATTTCGGCAACGACCGCCTGCCGCTTGTCCGCGAGGCGCTGCAACGAAAGAGCGCTGCGTAACACCCGCGACGCTTTTTTGTTATTTTTGCTTCTCCGTTGGAGCGAGAAACGTGCGAGCGCGCGTAACCAGTCGAATCTGCTCGGAGTTGTTAATTCGCATCGCTGCGACCAACTCGATCACCTTCTCGGCCTCCTTCAGCCTGGTTTCGGCGGCGATGCGACGCCTTCCTTCGTGGCCAAGTTGCTCGCCGATAGATCGGTGAGATTGATCCAATGCATCCCATTCCGCTTTGGCATTGCTCAGTGCCTGGATCTGGGCTTCGATGAGGTCGGCAGCTGCTTCACAAGCTTTTGCGGCATCCTTCACGACGACGCCGTGCCAAAGCTCGGTGAGGTTGCTCTGGTAGCCGTCCTTGAGCATCTCGGCGTCTTGCCGCAACCGCTCCACCAGGTTGGTCACATCGTCGGTTGGGATCATGGGTTCGTCTCCTGCCTCATTTCATCACCGAGTGAACGCATTTGCAGAACGCGCGAGCTGTTTTGCAATACCGCCATTGCATTTCCCCACTAAGTGTTTGAAAAGAAAGCGCACAGGCATGGCGGAATCGGTAAACGCAAGGGACTCAAATCACTGCCCCCATGGCGAAACTGGTAGACGCAACAGACTTAAAATCTGTAGTCCCGTCAGGGACGTACCCGTTCGACTCGGGTTGGGGGCACCACTTCTTAGACCCGCGTTGGCTCTGCTGAAAGAAGGACGCCCGGTGAGGGGCAGGGGATCGATGGCTGGCGAAATTTTACTCTGCCCGTAAGCGCACCGGTGACAGCGAAAATCTGGAGATAGGACAGGTGACCGATTATCGAGTCTACATCCTCAACGACAAGGGCCACATCCAGAGCGACACGCTCATAGTGAAAGCGGATGACGCTCAGGCGATCGAAGCTGCAAAGAAAATAGTGGGCGTTCGTCACGTGGAAATATGGGACGGGGAGCGCTTGGTCGGGCGTTTCAAAACGACGCCTGATAGTTAGTCCGCGGCCCTAATCAGGCCGCTCTGTTGCTTAGGATAAGCTCGCATGACCCAGCATCAGCGTCATATCGTTACGCCGATCGATCCGGTGAAGCTGGATCGTCTCGCGGAAGTCGCGGTCAAGGTCGGCCTGCAACTTGCGCCGGGACAGGATCTTTTAATCACCGCGCCCGCGGTGGCGCTGCCTCTGGTGCGGCGGATCGCCGAACATGCCTACAAGGCAGGGGCGGGGCTGGTGACGCCATTTTTCTCCGATGACGACATCACGTTGTCACGCTACAGGTTCGGGCCGGACGCGAGTTTCGATCGTGCCGCCAGCTGGCTCTATGAGGGCATGGCGAAAGCATTCGCGGCCAACACCGCGCGGCTCGCCGTGGTCGGCGACAATCCGATGCTGCTGTCGGGTGAGGATGCAGCGAAAGTCGCCCGCGCCAACAAGGCGAATTCCATGGCCTACCAGCCGGCGCTTGAGAAGATTGTCGGTTTTGACATCAACTGGAATATCGTCGCTTATCCGGGTACAGCGTGGGCAAGATTGATGTTTCCGGATGACAGCGTAGACGGCGCGGTGGCGAAACTTGCGGACGCGATTTTCTCCGCCTCGCGCGTCGACAACGATGATCCGATCGCGAACTGGACCGCACACAACGCGGCCCTGCGCCAGCGCACAGATTGGCTCAATAGCCAGCGCTTTCATGCTCTGCATTACTCCGGGCCAGGCACCGACCTCACGGTTGGCCTGGCCGACGGCCATGAATGGGTGGGCGGCGCTTCCGCGGCCAATAATGGCATCGTTTTCAACGCGAATATCCCGACCGAGGAGGTTTTTACCACGCCTCATGCATTGCGGGTCGAGGGGCACGTCCGAAGCACTAAGCCGCTGTCGTATCAAGGCACATTGATAGACGAGATCGCCGTCCGCTTCGAGCAGGGTCGCATCGTCGAGGCCAAGGCGTCGCGCGGCGCCGACGTGCTCAACAAGGTGCTGGATACGGATGAGGGCGCGCGGCGGCTCGGAGAGGTCGCGTTGGTGCCGCATTCCTCGCCGATTTCGAAAAGCGGCTTGTTATTCTATAACACATTGTTCGACGAGAACGCGGCGTGCCACATCGCACTCGGCCAATGCTATTCGAAGTGCTTCGTCGATGGCGAGAAGCTGTCGCCGGAGCAGATCGCGGCGCAAGGCGGCAACAAGAGCTTCATTCACATCGACTGGATGATCGGGTCAGGCGAGACCGATATTGATGGCATCAGCAGCGACGGCAGTCGTGTCCCAGTCTTTCGCAAGGGCGAGTGGGCGTGAACCGCCAACGCCTGATCGCACGAGCGGCCTCAATGGCGTCACGAGCCGGTGCTTTTTGGCAGTTCGGCGGGCGCTTGGCTCGGCTTGAATGGGGAACAATGCCCAACCGGATCGGCCGTCGTCGGCGGTTACCCGTGTTCATTACTGTGCTGATCATGGGCGGCGGTCTTGGCGGTTGCGCCAATCTCGGCGACGGTGCCGTCTCGGGCGCATTCGTCGATCCCGCGACGTATGATCTCTATGATTGCCCGCAGCTTGATGCGCAGCGCAAATCTCTGGCGGTGCGCACGGCAACGTTGCAGGGGTTGATCGAAAAGGCTCATACGGGTGTCGCGGGTGCCGCCGTTGCCGAAGTAGCGTATCGCAACGACTACATTACCACTCGTGCCTCGGCTAAACTTGCCGACGAAACGTGGCGACGGAACGGGTGTGACGCGGCTTCGACCGCGCAGCAGACGCCGGCGAGCGAGCCCCGCGTTGCACCGAGGCGCTCCGACGGCGCCGTTAAATGATCTCCGACGATCGGCCCAACGACGGACAGCGATGAGCCAGAGTCCGCTCGGTTCAGGGCTGCCAGCTATAGATCCACTCCTGACGCGCCAGCATACGCTGCGGTCCCATCGCCCTGATGGCAAGATCGCGCGCCAAAGCGGCGACACCTCGGAGATGGTAGATTCGCCCATTCAGTTGTGCGGTCTCTTGGACACGCGCAACGCGCGCGCGACGCAGCCTGGTATAACGCGCAAGTGCAGCCGCGACGCCCTCGGCGTTTTCGTTCGCGGCTTCGCCGAGACACTGCGCCAGAACCGCGGCATCCTCGATCGCCATACCCGCACCCTGTGCAACGAACGGCAGCATCGCATGGGCTGCATCGCCGAGCAGGGCGGTTGTATCGCGGTGCCACGCAGCCATCGGCGGAATTGTGAACAGCGCCCATTTGTGCCAGCGGTTCACGGCGTCGATCATCACGTGCGCCGGTTCAGGCCAGTGCGCTTGTGCGAACGTGCGTTTGATATCCGCACTATCTCCGGCAGCGTTCCCGCCGGGCTGATTCCAGCCGCCCGGCACGATTGCGATCAAGTTGATCTGGTCCCCGCCTGACATCGGATATGTCACGAGATGCGCATCCGGACCCATCCAGAGCTGTATGCGCGGCGCGGTCATGTCGTGCGGCAACTGTGCTGCCTCCACGGTCCCGCGCCACGCAATTAGGCCGGAAAACAGCGGAGCAGCGTCCGGAAAAAGCCGACTGCGCAAAGCGGACCACACGCCGTCGGCGCCTATAAGCGCCCACGCGGTCTCCTGAGCGCCAGCCGTATCGTCGCATACAGTTGCCTTGGCGCCGATAGCGAACGCGGCTGCGTCTTCAACCCTGGCGCCGAGACGCAATTCGATATCAGGATGGTCGTGAACCTGTTCCAGCAGCGCGGCCTGCAGGTCGGCGCGATGCATCACCCAATAGGGCGCGCCGGCGCGCAACGCGGCTGTCTCGCCAAGCGGGATACGGCAGATCTCGCCGCCGTGCCGCGCACTCATGATGCTGACAGCTTCTGGCGCGAGCGCGCGGGCGGATAGCCGCGCATGCAAGCCGAGTTCGATCAGGACGCGGGTTGCGTTCGGCGAAAGTTGCAGCCCCGCGCCGACCCCTTCGAGGCGTTCAGCGGTTTCGATGATAAGGACACGACAACCCTTCGCCGCCAGCGCAAGCGATGCCGTCAAGCCTCCGATTCCGGCGCCGGCGACAACGACGGTGCGTGACCGTGACCGTGTCACAGGCGGATCAGGCCGCCTTGTCCCTTACCACGCACTCTGGGGGACGGGACTGTCCGGCGCCGAGATCGGCCGCGAAACGGTACAGTGTCGAGCAATACGGGCAGATGACTTCGCTATCGTTGCCGAGATCAAGAAAGACGTGCGGATGATCGAATGGTGGATTGGCCCCGACGCACATGAATTCCTGCGAGCCGATTTCAATAACGGCGACGCCGGAATCGTTATGGAAGTGGGGGACTACGTGATCAGACATGCTTTCCACCTCAAGTCGTTGCGAGACATTGACGCGCCCATAACGCAACGAGATCGCGCGGCACCATACTGGCCGGCGCTTCGAATTCCTAGAGCATTTTCGCTTTTGATTGAATCAGAAGCTAAGCTCTAGATTGTTGTTTTGACGCGTTTTCTTCACGCGGACCGTGATCCATGTCGCTCGAAAACAGCGCTCGCCGGAAACAGATTTGCAAATTTTGGCAGTCCGTTATCCATGCAAATTCGACATATTCCTGTCGTTTGAGAGAAGTCCTTTTTTGATCGGAAAAGCTGTGCTTGAAAGGCGGCATGCGACGGCAAATTGGCAGCGCGATAACGGCAGCCGCGGTGTGTGCAACAGCGTTCGCTGTGTTGTTGCCACGCGCCACGGATGCCGGCGCCATGCTGATCGCGCAGGATGACCCCGTGCAGCTTGCCGATCTTCAGCTGGAATCCGCACTTCGAAACGATCCTGCGCTGATCGGGCGGAACGTCGAGGCGGCGCTAGCGGCGCAGGATCCAGATCTTGCAAACAGCTTCGTCGATCTTGCGGCGGCCAAGGGAATGCCGATCCCGGACAAACTGTCTCAACGCGTCACCAAGGCCGTCGGAGAAGAAAATTCCAGCCAAGGTATCGCAACGAGATTCTTCTCTGGGCTTGTCACAGGCAATGCCGTCGACGGGGCCAGTCTTTCGGGCACGCTCACCGGCGACCTTTGCGTATTTGGTGATGTCCGGGACATCGTGCGGGAGGGCAGGCATCTGGCGATGGGCGAGGATGCCGACCGGCTGCTGCTGGGGCTCGCCGCGGCAGGCGTCGTCGTGACGGGGGCCACCTTCGTGACCGTTGGCGGCGCAGCACCGGCCCGAGTCGGACTGACGCTTGTTAAGGATGCCAGGAAGGCTGGGCGGCTCGGTGAAGGTCTGAGCCGATGGGCAGGTCGTTCGGCGCGCGAGATGGTCGACATGCGGCAACTGCAAAATGCGGTCGCTGCGGGGTCGCTGGCGCGGCCGCGTCAGACAGCCGTCGCGATCAGGGCCGCGATCCGCGCCGAGAAGGCCGGCGGACTGGTGCGGCTCGCCAAGGATGTTGGCCGCATCGGTGAAAAGACCGGGACGCGCGGCGCGCTCGACATGTTGCGGATCGCTCAAGGGCCAAAAGATGTCACCCGCGCTGTGCGGCTCGCCGAGGCCAAAGGCGGACAGACCCGCGCCATCATCAAGATTCTGGGCCGGAGTGCGCTGCTACTCACGACCGGCGCGTTCAATCTGGCGATGTGGGTGCTTAGCGCGGTGTTCGCGCTGTTTGGTTTTCTGTCATCGATCAAGGCCACGACCGAGCGCCTGACGCTCTCATGGCTGCAACGTTCAAAAATCAGGCGTCTGCGCCGGCTGTCCGCCGCGCCGTCGCCGACGTAAACGTCTCATCGATCGTTGCTAGCCATCCCGTCTCCATCCAGATCACGGAAGCGCTGATGCCGAGCTTTCATCACGGCAATGTTGAAATTGCCTACCTCGACGAGGGCGATGGCGATCCCATCGTTCTTGTGCACGGCTTTGCGTCGAGCAAGAACGTGAATTGGGTGTATCCGACCTGGGTGTCGGAATTGCGCAAAAACGGATTTCGGACAATCGCGTTTGACAACCGCGGCCACGGCGATTCCAGCAAGCTCTACGATCCGGAAGACTATCACATCGGCACGATGGCGAGCGACATCACGGCGCTGATGGATCATCTTGCCATCGCGCGCGCGGACGTCATGGGATATTCGCTCGGCGCCAGGATGATGGGAATTCTGGCGCGGACCCGGCCTGAACGGGTGCGCTCCGGAATTTTCGGCGGTCTGGGTATCGGACTGATCAAGGGGGGCGGTCCGGGCGAAAGCGTAGCCAGGGCGCTGGAGGCACCGTCGCTGGATGACGTGACCGATCCGTTCGGCCGGACGTTCCGGGTCTTTGCCGATCAGACCCGATCTGATCGACGCGCCCTGGCGGCGTGTTTGCGCGGATCACGGCGGCTGATGACGGAAGCTGAAGTCGCCGGCATCGAGGTGCCAACGCTGATAGCGGTCGGCACGAAAGACGAGATCGCAGGATCGGCGCAGGAACTCGCGGACGTGATCCCCGGTGCGGAGGTGTTGAATATTCCCAACCGAGACCACATGCGTGCTGTGGGAGACAAGGTCTACAAGGAAGGCGTGCTGAGATTTCTGTCACGCCGGCCGTGAAGCCAACCGTAGCGATCGGCGAGGAATCTCGCCGCCGCGATCAGCACCACGAACGTCGCGATCCAGACCATGCGCGCGCCGTAGCGGTCGTGGGGGCCTGATATAACGCCGCAGATAAACGCGTTACCGAGCAATGCCACGCAAACCGTCGCTGCAAGAAGTTCGACGTCGTCGATACGCCGCCGCCATAACGCCGCCAGGGCTATTGCGGCTAGCAACAGCATCGAGGCGAGCGCGACCGGGACGTGAATCCAGTTAATGGCCGTGAATTTGATATTCCAGTGCTGCTGCTGCGCGGCGCGCATAGCCTTCACCTGCTCTGGCAAATAGCGTTCGATGATGCCGTAGGTGTGCGGGATCCATCCGGTATTGCCTTCGCCGGTGCTGACTTCCACGAGTTGCTCTGCCGTTGCTTCGGCCGCAGCTTCGGCCTGCCAGAGAGGGTAGGCGACCAGTGCGTGCGTGGCGATGAATTCCATCTCGCCGTTCATCCCCTCGAAGCGGCCGAGTTTGTCGAATATGGTGTCATTGCCCCAAAGGAAATCATCCGCTGTTGCCGGCAGTTGATCGCGGTAGGGGCAGAGCTTCAACTTGATCTTGTCGCAGTGGTCGTTGAGATAGCGTGCGACGATGCCGTCCTGCATCATGCGTCCGAACGAGACGGAGGCGCCACCGGGCGTCCAGGCAAGCCGGCCTGTCAAAAAGACATTGGCAGCCAGCAGCATGGCCGCGCCGGCAAGGATCGTCAGGGAACCCTGAACCAGCCCTGTGATCTGAAGCCTTGGGCCGAGTAATGGCTTGACGATCCATCCCGCACAACACAGTCCCAACAGGACCCCGAACGTCGCTGTGTGGCTCGCCGCCGCGAAGGACGTAAACAGAAACAGCGAGATCTTCTCGACGATCGAAAGCTTGCCGTTATGCACCACGAGGATGTAGAGCGCGAGCACCGCCAGCCCCGCGAAAATGTCGGTTAGCAGCATGCTGGCGAGCCACGGTAGCGCGGTGGCCGTGATGAGGATCAGGGCGATTGCGAGAAGCCGCAATGGCTGCGCCATGTTGAGCACGCGCAAGGTCAAATGCAGGATCCACAGCGTCAGCAGCGCCTGGCATACCAAATTGATCCAGAAGTACGAGCCCTGTCCCAAATGAAGGTAGATGCCATAAGCGTTCGAACGGCTGATCTCGAGATGGCCTTCATACCATCGCGCCAGATAGCCGCCCGTATCATATTGAAGCAGCGGATAGCCGTTCCAGATCGCTGGAGCGAGCAAAAGTACGGGAATGACGACGGCCGCGATCCAGCCCCACGGTATTTCCGCGTCACGCGTGTGTAAGACCGGGGTCGAAATGGACGTGTTCTCCGGTGGGCGGCGCATCATTCCGCCTATTGAGTGTTTCGTCGCACATGCATAATTTATTTGACGTAAATTAGTCCGACGTTGGCCTGAACGATGAAGATTTCCGATCCGTTTGGTGGCGCCGGGCCTCTCTCAGGGACCGAATATAGTACGAAGATTCAAGCCCTTAGATCGGTTAACCCTAGACGGGCTAAATGAATATTCTCTGAACATCAAGGACAACGACCCCGCAACATGTTAAACTGCGGGGCAAAATCGAGGTTGCGAGACGACCATGGCGATCCAGCACGTCAATTCGCAGAATCCGAAACTTGCTGCGCTCGATCCGATCTGGGATCGCATCCGCAGCGAGGCCGAAGACATCGTTCGCCGCGAACCTGAGCTGGCGGCCTTTATCTATTCCTCCGTTCTTCATCATGATCGGCTTGAGGCTGCGGTGGTGCATCGCGTCGCAGGGCGGCTGGACCATTCGGCCTTGTCAGGCGACCTGATCCGCCAGACCTTCGATGAGGCGCTCCGCGACGATCCCGATATCGGCAACGCGTTCCGCGCCGATCTGGTGGCGGTGTTCGACCGCGACCCCGCGACGTCGCGGTTCATCGATCCGCTGCTCTACTTCAAAGGCTTTCATGCCATCCAGACCCACCGCCTCGCGCACTGGCTCCAAAAGAAAGGCCGCAAGGATTTTGCTTATTACCTGCAGAGCCGTTCTTCCTCGGTGTTCCAGGTCGACATCAACCCCGCCGCCAAAATCGGCCGTGGAATTTTCCTCGATCATGCGACCGGCTTCGTCGTCGGTGAGACCGCGGTCATTGAGGACGACGTGTCGATCCTGCATGGCGTGACGCTCGGTGGTACCGGCAAGGAAAATGAGGACCGCCATCCGAAGATCCGCCACGGCGTAATGATCGGCGCCGGCGCGAAAATCCTTGGCAACATTGAGGTCGGACATTGCGCGCGCATCGCGGCCGGATCGGTCGTCGTGAAACCGGTGCCGCACAATGTCACCGTCGCAGGCGTCCCAGCCAGAACGGTCGGTCCGGCCGGCTGCTCGGAGCCCTCGCGCACGATGAACCAGATGCTGAATGCGACACCAGAATCATAAGCTTGCCAGCGCTCTTTCGAATCTGAAGTTCGCGGAGGCGCAGTGCAGCGGCGAACTTGGCTGCAAACACCGACGACCCGAAAATAGGAATCGATTTTCGGACGAGATAATGCGTGATTAAAAGTATATAGCCCGGAGCATGATCCCAACCTGAAGGGCCATGCCGGCGCAAAGTGGAAACCGGTTTCGGACAAGATCGTGCTCAATCCAAAGATTTAAACAAAGTTTATTCAACGCAGCTGATCGGACCCCGGAGTCAGAACTCTGCGGAGTTGAATGAGACTCTAGAACCCTGCGAACCCTCACATCTGGAGACTGCCGTGAACGTTCAGGAAGTCAGGAAACTCGACGCCTACCTCAAGCGTGTGTTCGGCAACCCCAGGATTCGAGTGGTGCCGCGTCCAAAGAAGGACGACTCGGCCGAGGTTTATATCGGCGAGGAGTTTATTGGCGTGCTATTCGTTGATGACGAGGACGACGATCGCTCGTTTCAGTTTCAGATGGCTATTCTTGAGGAGGATTTGGCCGACGTCGGTTAATTGTCGAAGCTAGTTTTGCAGCGGGTGTAGTTGCTGCACGAGCTGCTCCATCGCACCGGCAACGTCGCGCCATTCTGTTAGCCATTGACGTGGAAAGCGGAACGTCAGGTCGGCGCTCCCGATCCGGCGTTCGCTCAGGCACATGCCCGGCGTCATAGCATCGCGGGTACATCGCGCCACTAGCGCGGGCATCTGCGCTATGAGCAGATCTTCGCCCGCATACGGCGTTCCGTCGCGGAATGCACGTATCGATAGTCCGTCCTGAGACGGTGTGTGAGTGGCATCAAGATAACGCGGATAGATGGTACGCACGAGGATATCCGGTGCCAGCGAATCGTGATGGGCGGCAATCGACAGGAAGACGCGGTCGATCGGCTGCGGTCCATCTTCGACGGTCTCGGCGGTGACATGTCTCGGCGCATCCGGCGTTGCAAGCGAAGGATAGAGAAAATTCAGATCGATGCGCTCCTGCGGCCCCGAATGTCTCTGAATTTTCACACGGAAGGCGCGCTTCGGCACATTGAACACGGTTTGCCCGATGCTGACCGGCAATCGCTCATTGTTGTCAGGCGCTTTGGGAGTCCAGGTTGGCCACAACAAATAGGCGACTGCAGTGATCGCGGGCATCGCGATCATCACGGCTGCGAGTAGCGGGATCAGATGACCGGCCGGCGGTTTCCCGCGCGACCGGCGCGGGGCGGACGACAGCATGGCCATGCGACGGACATTTCCGAAAGGACGAATCAGCCGCGACTATGCCACGCAATGTGGAGTTTGCATGCGAGGTCAGCCGTACTGTGCCGGCGCGCAAGGTTGGTGCGCGTGCGTCGCGTTAACCCTTTCTTAAGGATAAGGTGGCGAGGCAAGCGGCATTTTGCGAAGGAGGGAACGCCGTAATCATGAACGGATGCCCTTTTCGATGTCGCCGGATGCGTTGAATTCCTTCTTTTCCCTGTGCATCGGATTCGCCATCGCGGGCGCGCTCGCCAGCGGTTATCAGGCGTTCGTCAAACGCCCCGCCGGCTTCGGATTGCTGCAGCAGGGTGTTGTTGCCAGGGCATTTGCTGCGGTGCCGTTCCTGGTCTTCGCTGCGCCCTTCATCATCATGCGCAATACACTTCGCGGACGACGCATCGAGCGGCGCCGTTTTGAGTTCGTCATGATGGCGACCGTGATCGCGGGTTTCTGGAGCCTGATGTCTGGTACCTGCGTGGTCATGACGCTGAAGGCGGTCGGGTTGCTCGCCTAAGCGCCGCCGTGGCACTGTCGCCGCTAGCTGGCAGGAGGCGTGATGGCGATTTACGAACTCGATGGGCAGGTGCCCGACCTGCCGGAAAGCGGGCGCTATTTCATCGCCGAAACCGCCGCGGTAATCGGCAGGGTTCGCCTCCGCGACAATGCGAGCGTGTGGTTCGGTGCGGTGCTGCGCGGCGATAACGAATGGATCGAAGTTGGAGAGGGTTCCAACGTTCAGGACGGGTGCACCTGCCATACCGACGAGGGATTTCCGCTGACGATAGGAAGCAACTGCACGATCGGCCATAACGTTATTCTGCACGGCTGCACCATCGAAAATGGTGCGCTGATCGGTATGGGTTCGATCGTCATGAACGGCGCGCGGGTCGGTCGCGGCTGCATCGTCGGCGCGGGCGCGCTCATTACCGAAGGCAAGCAGTTTGCGGAGTACTCTCTCATTGTCGGCGCGCCGGCGCGCGTGACCCGCACGCTTAAACCTTCCGAGATCGAGGCGATGGGAAGCGGCGCGAAATTCTACGCCGAGAACGGCCTGCGCTTCGGAAAGGGCCTGAAGCGAATCGGCTGAAATCCTCGGTGGAACCCGCTGACGAAAGTTGCAAAAAGCCGTGGTCGTCGCTTATTCCTTGGGCTAGATGTGGGCGCCGATAACAGGCTGGAGAAATGCAGCGATGCGGGCGTTTCGATGTGCGGGCGTTTTGACATTTGCAATTGCGATTGCGTCGGGCGGAATCGTTCTGATCGATGCTCCGGCCACAGCAGCGGCCCAAACCGCGGAGAAAACCATGACAACAGCATCGGGTTTGCAGATCACGGACACCAAAGTTGGGGAGGGCCCTTCGCCTCAGCCGGGCCAGGTTTGCATCATGCATTACACCGGCTGGCTCTATAAGGACGGGCAGAAAGGTGACAAGTTCGACAGTTCGGTGGACCGCAACGAGCCCTTCGAGTTTCCAATCGGAAAGCGTCGCGTGATCGCAGGCTGGGACGAAGGCGTCGCCTCTATGAAGGTCGGCGGCAAGCGCACGCTGATCATTCCGCCGGAGCTCGGTTACGGAGCGCGCGGCGCTGGTGGTGTCATTCCGCCCAATGCAACGTTGATTTTTGACGTCGAGCTGCTCGGCCTGAAAGGCTGAGCCGCTTCGCGCGGCCGTCGCGCGGTAGCGCACAGAACCGTTCTTGGCCTTATAGGGTGCGCTGAAGCTTTCCTAAAAAAGGGGTGCGGCCAGCCTTTTGGGGGAAGGCTGGCCGCGCGCGAGCCGGTCTGGGGACGGGGAGGGGTATGACCGGGTCGCGGGTCTCTTATTGTTATCGAGAACTGGCCGTCGCGACCGCCGGGTGGTTATCGTCCAGCGCAACCCAGACATCGGGGTCGCTTTGCGATTGTCGTTTCATGAAGCGATAGCCGGTCTTCATCCAGGCCAGGACGTCTTCATTCTGGTTGTCGAGAATGAACTCCCCCTTGTCTGTTTTAACGGTCAAGACGGCATGGCCGTCGCCCTGCTTGTCGCGGACCACCGTGACCAGCAACGCCTCACGCGGCCACCCAGCGTCGATCAGCATCTTGCGCTTCAACAGGACGTAGTCTTCGCAATCCCCGTGGCCGTCGGTGGGAAGCGACCACTTTTCGACGACGCCCCAATGATCCTTGTCCGTCATCGGTTTGACGGTTTCGTTGACCCAGCGGTTGACCTTCAGGAGATCGCGCCAGGCGTCAGGCGTTAAGACGATATCACGCGGCTGCGTTGCGCCGGTGCGGCATTCCTTCGGATTGTCGCTGCAGAATTCAACCCAACCGATCGGCGCCCGTGTGGTGTCGCCGAGACTCGCATAGAGCTTTTCTGCTTCCGCGGCCCCCGCTGGCGTTGCCATTCCCCACAGGATGGCGCCAACCACCGCCAGTCCCATTCCCTGACCCCTGTTGAGCATTGTGGCCCCCGTTTCTTGTTGGGACCACATTTCGCACAAAGGATTTGCGCCGGCGCTAAATGCTCAAAGTGCATTCGATGCAAATGCGAGTAAAGTTCGCCGCTAATTGAATCCGTACTTGAATCGAAATTGACTCAAATTTTAGCGATCATCATCGATTCAAATTTTAGATATTAGCGATTGAAGCCCGATTGAATCGCGGTTTCCGCATCGGAACGCGCCTGCCGTTAACCCTGAGATCGCGAGCTTCTGCCGTGGCAGAAGCGGACAACGAGGATCGCAAGGCGGGGGTTTGCGAGAATGGCCGTTTACCGGGCGGTGACGTTATCTTCGAGAGTCGGGATGTTGCTCGTGAAATGAACTCGAGCGCGAAGCCTTCCTTTCATGACTGGGCACTGGCTGGAGAAAAAAGGAAGTACCGAGAATTAAATCCCGAGAATGGCCGTTTACCGGCCGCTGACGCTGGCTTCCAGAGTATCGGGATGTTGTTCGTGAATGAACTCGAGCGCGAAGCCCTCTTCCAGATTGCGGACAACGCGGGCGAGCACCTTGCCGAGTGCGACCTTGGACTGTAGCGGGGGTCGTTTTTCGGCCGAGACGGCGGCCCCCGACATCGAAAGGTCGATGATCCGGCAAGTCAGCCTTGTGCCGTCTTCAAGTGTGAGGGTCGCGATGGGGTTGCGCGGCACGATGCGTTCGTGGCGGCGATCTTCCGGAAGATTGAGGATGTCGCGATTGGCAAGCCAGGTGAGTTGCGACGCCAGCTTGTCTCGTTTGCGTGGGGTCGCGCTGACGCTCATGGCGAACCCGCTGTCGATAATCCGGGTAATCTTGCCTTCGACCCGGCCGATGTGGTCGAGATAGACGATGACCCGGTCACCGACGTTGCCGATACCGGGGGCCAGCATGGCCAGCCCGCCGGGGGACATGTTGATAACCTGGCAGGGGAATTCGCGCCGATCCGGCAGCATATAGCGACCCAGCAGGTGAATCTTGACCCGCTGAAATCGCCGGCGCTCAACCGGCAGGTTCGAGATTTTCTGCGCCAACGCCATAAATCGATCGGTCCGCGGGTTGACCAACAGTCGGTATGAATAAACCTTAGGGTTGTCAGGGTTAACGCGGCGTTAGCGTTTCTGAGCGGTATAGCCCGAACGCTGACTGCACAAACGGGCTTCGATCGACACCAAGACGGCTCATGCCGCGTCTACGAGAGGCGCGACAAGGCTCGCTTCTTCGAGCTCGGGGCAATATCTGGCGCGCTTACGATAGAGGATTGCGGCACGCTCACGCACTTCCGAACACCCGTTTGAAGATCGTATCGATGTGCTTGAGGTGATAGTTGAGGTCGAACTGCTCGGCGATCTCAGCGGCGGTGAGATATTTCGTCACATCGGCATCGTTCTTCAAAAGCGTCTGGAAGTCGCCTTCGCCGCGCCACACCGGCATGGCGTTCCGCTGAACCAGCTTGTAGGCATCTTCGCGGCTCGCGCCTTTTTGGGTGAGCGCGATCAGCACGCGCTGCGAATGCACGAGCCCGCCAAGCCGGTCGAGGTTCTTTTGCATGGTGGCGGGATAGATCAACAGCTTGTCGATGACGCTTGCGAGGCGGTTGAGCGCAAAGTCCAGCGTCACGGTGGCGTCCGGGCCGATCATGCGTTCGGCCGAGGAGTGCGAGATGTCGCGCTCGTGCCAGAGGGCGACGTTCTCCAGGGCCGGTGTCACATAGCCGCGCACCATGCGGGCAAGCCCGGTGATGTTCTCGGTCAGCACGGGGTTGCGCTTGTGCGGCATCGCTGACGACCCCTTCTGCCCCTCGGAGAAGAACTCCTCGGCCTCCAGCACCTCGGTGCGTTGCAGATGGCGGATTTCGATAGCGAGCCGTTCCATCGAGGAGGCGATGACGCCCAGTGTGGCGAAAAACATCGCGTGGCGGTCACGCGGGATCACCTGCGTCGACACCGGCTCGGGGGTTAATCCCATCGCTCGGGCAACGTGTTCCTCCACGCGCGGATCGATCTGGGCGAAGGTGCCGACCGCGCCTGAGATCGCGCAGGTCGCGATCTCCTTGCGGGCCGCCGTCAGGCGTTCCTTGGCGCGTGTGAACTCCGCATAGGCGTAAGCGAGTTTGAGCCCGAAGGTCACGGGCTCGGCGTGAATACCGTGCGAACGGCCGATGGTCGGCGTCATCTTGTGTTCAAACGCGCGGGTCTTCAGCGCCCCGAGCAGCTTATCGATGTCGGCGATCAGGATGTCGGCAGCGCGGGTGAGTTGTACGTTGAAGCATGTGTCGAGCACGTCCGATGACGTCATGCCCTGATGCACGAAGCGCGCCTCGGGACCGACAATTTCTGCAAGGTGAGTGAGGAAGGCAATGACGTCGTGCCTGGTTTCGCGCTCGATCTCGTCGATGCGCTCCACATTGAACGTCGCATCCTTGGCTTTGGCCCAGATGGTTTCAGCAGCTTGCTTAGGGATCACCCCGAGTTCGGCCTGGGCGTCCGCCGCGTGAGCCTCGATCTCGAACCAGATCTTGAAACGGGTCTGCGGCTCCCAGATCGAAGCCATTTCCGGACGGGTGTAACGAGGAATCATCGACGATCCTTGAGGTTTTCAGGGATTATGCCGCGCTTTAGCAGAGCTCTCGGAAGGAAACAAACGGTGCGTGGAAGGTCGAACCAGGACGTGTATTCATAAATCCGGGATCGTCCGCTTGTAAGAAGTAGAGCAGACACAGTCTGACCGGCATGGGACCGTCTGCAACTGATCCAAAGCGGTCATCCTCATGGCGTTCGTGCCATAGCCTCGGCTACGGTATGATCGTATCAATGCGCAAAAACGGGGGACGCGACCCCATGCATGTTAACTTCAAAAATAGTTCTTTGCTGATTCTGGCGATTACAGCCGTCGCATGTTCGAGGACAATGTTTGCATTCTTCAATGACCCTGAGGGCCCAAATCTCCTCGTGGTTATTGGGATGGCCGCTGCCATCTACCTCGTGTCTTCAGCAGTCTATCTCTCAAACGTCTACCCGTCGCTTACAGGGTTCAAAAGAAGTTTGGCGACGATTTTCATCCAGATATTCATCGCAACGGGCTTTTACTTGGGATTGCGCTGAGATCGATCTGGAACCGCGTGATATGCGTAACTTAATGAACGCTATTGGCCCCTTTCGGACTGACGCGATGTCGGACTTGAGTCGGTTGCGTGCATAGGCGGACAGTCCGCCGGTCGTTCGAGTTCATGAGCACACGCCCTAGCGCCGCTCTCGCGAACGGCTTATCGTCATCCTCATGCGTTTGAAATCGAGCATTTGGGTCGCCGCCTACCTGCGCCGTTGCCAGTCCGAGGGCGTTTTCGGAGCGGTATGCCGCCGGGGAGCTGATGAGGCCGGCGCTGTCTTCGTTAAACTGGCGTTTCTCGACGGCAATGCGATGCTTTACGGCCCTGCGCCGCAGGCCGTATACGATGACAGCCGTCCCATTGAGCGTGTATTCGCTCCGTCTTCAGCCGAGCCCATCGCCGAGCAGGCGGTCGATGAGCGCCTGGAGAGAGAAGTTCGATTCGATCCGGATGCCTGGATCGTTGAAATCGAAGACAAAGCAGGGCGGCATTTTCTCGACCTGGCGTCGAAATAATGAATTCAGCTTACCAGACGTTGCCGCGACGGTGGGCCGCAGCTTTGTGACTCGATAAGACTTTTCTTTTGACCGGGGCTACCCATTTTAAGGGCCAGATCCTGCCGAAAGAAAAAGGAACAACTTATGAAATTGGCTAAGTGGGCGTCCGGCGCGATGAAGGCTTTTGCCGTCGTCCTGTCGTTGGCGCTTCCCTTGATGTTAGCGGTCTCTGCAGCGGACGCGCGCGTCGGCGGAGGCAGCAGCTATGGATCGCGCGGCTCGCGGACCTTCTCTGCGCCGCCGATCACCAATACCGCGCCGAACGCGGCGCGTCCGCTCGATCGCACCATGAGCCAGCCCGGCCGTCCGGCCGCCGGTGCTGCGGCTACTGGCCGTTTTAACCGGCCGGGCATGGGTATGCTCGGCGGTCTCGCTGCCGGTTTCCTCGGTGCGGGACTATTGGGTTTGCTGTTCGGCGGCGGCCTGTTCGGCGGTCTCGGAGGCCTGTCGTCCATCATCGGCCTGGTGCTTCAGATCGGCCTGATCTATCTCGTTGTCCGCTTTGCGATGTCGTGGTGGCAGCGGCGTAATGCGCCTGCGTATGCCGGATCGGCGCCTGGACCGGCGCCTGGGCCGGCTGCTGCTCAAACGAACGCCCGCAGCGGTCTCGGTTTCGGTTCGATGTCCAGCGCCGCGCCGCTGGAAATCACGCCGTCCGACTACGAATCTTTTGAGCGCCTGCTCGGAGAAATCCAGGCCGCGTGGTCGAACGAGAACGTCAACACCCTGCACACGCTGGCAACGCCGGAAATGGTGTCATATTTCACCGAAGATCTCCGGGCCAACGACGCCCGTGGCGTCGTCAACAAGGTGTCGGACGTCAAGCTTCTGCAGGGCGATCTCGCAGAAGCTTGGCGCGAAGGAGTTACCGATTATGCCACGGTGGCGCTGCGTTACTCGTTGATCGACAAGACCATCGAGCGCGCCAGCGGCCGCATCGTCGAGGGCAGTGACCAGCCGCAGGAGGCGACCGACATCTGGACGTTCGCGCGTCGGAGCGGAGGAAAGTGGGAGTTATCGGCAATCCAGCAGACCTGACCGGTCAGGACGATCATTCAAAAGAAGGCGCCGCGATAACCTCGTGGCGTCTTTTTGTTTGCGTTGAACGAAGAGCCTTGGTTAGGGCACGTTTCACGCGAATCGGAAGTTACTTCGCTCGAAACCGTTGTAGCAAACGTGCAGCGTTTCAGAGGCTGCGTCCGTCAATCGGTGTCAATGTGAGACGGGACAGATCGAGACCGTCGATGCAACTCACATTGAGAGCGACCACTTCAGTCCCGTCCGGCTTTTTGCCGCGCGCGAATACCTCAACACCGCAGTCGATGCAAAGCTGATGCCGGATCACGTGCTTGTTGAACAGGTACTCCTTGAGATTATCTTCGCCCGCCCTGAGTTGAAAATCTTGTGGCGCAAGATAAGGTGATGTGCAGTCCCTTCTTGGTGCAGATCGAGCAGTTACATGCGGTCACCATGGCAAGATCTGTTGTGCACTCGAAGCGCACCTGACCGCAATGACAGCCGCCGGTGTATGTTTTCACGTCGGGCATTTGGCTCTCCGGTCCAGAACGAACGGATCAGACTACCAGATTCCGGGCAACAATCGGTAGCGGACTTGCTCGGTGTAATCCCGATAGTTCGGCAAGCCGGCGAGCAGGGTGCTTTCCTCGATCACCACACGCCCTGCGAACAGCCCGATGAAGATCGGCGTGATTGTGGCGCCCCACCATGATCCCAGCAGCAGCGAAACCCCGAGGAAAAAGAAGATCGCCCCGCTATACATCGGATGCCTGACAAGCGCGTAGGGGCCTGTGCGGATCACTTGATGTCCGCGCTCGGCCTGTATCTTCACCACCGGCGCTGCGAATGCGTTCTCCCGCATCGCCCAGAACGAAATAGCGAGCGACAGCATGAACAGCACAAATCCGAGAACCTGAAATCCGGTACTCATGCCCGACCACCGATAACGTTGATCGAGGCCCATGACGATCAGCCAGATCATGCTGACCAGCCCCATTACCAGGATGAAGACCTTGTCCGCATTCGGCTGGTCCTTCTGAATCATTGGGCGCATGCGTTCGGTCAGCAGCCCGGGATTGATCTTCACAAACCAAAATCCACCGATGATACCGAGAATACCGAGCGTCGCGAGAAACAGCCAGGCGGCAGGCCAGTCCACGCTGCCTGCGGGGACGAACAGCAGCATGCCCAGTGTTACGATCCACACCGTGTTCTGGGTCATCAACCGGCGGATTAGGTTGCGCTCTTCATCCATGCATCCACATTACCACATTTCGCGGCGAACCTGCGACAGGAAGCAGAGAATTGGTTCCTTTTCGGGAAAGGTTGGAAATTGTTGGTTCGTCACTCGTCGTTGCCGCGGGATACTGCGATGGCGGCGCTGGTTTTGGTGCGGGTGCAATGCATGTTCAGCCGCCGATAGCGCATCTGTACGTCGTCGCCGCGTAACAGACCCATGCGCTTGATGCATCGGGTGACGCCTTTCAACGTATCGGCGATCGGGATCGTGAAGATAATGGCAGAGGCTCGCGCCACCAGATCGTAAAACTCAGGTTTCGGCTTGCGGCTATCCGTGCCGGCGATCAGTTCGTTGGTAAACTTGCGGTTAGGGCAACCGAGGATCAACTGCGTGGTCGCGGGATGCGACAGGAAAATAGCGTTGGCGGCGGTCTTGCCGACATGCAAGCCGTCGATCTGACTTTTAAGTTGTCCGGCCAGATCGTCACAGCGATCAGCTAGGGCCGGTAAAGGGGCAAGCATCGTTGCTGCGGCAAGATAAAGGCGGGTGAGGCAGCGGCGCAGGCTTGTCATTCAACGATCTCCCGAGGAAAACGATCAAGCTGGTGGGTACGCGCGGATAGATTTGCACTGGAGCCGGCGAAATTGTTCCTCAGCGCCTGGTGGCATATTCCTGTCATGATGATCACGAGGCGAGGCACCGATTACGGCTCCAGCGTCACTCGCAAGCCGTCATCGCTCTCGACGTGAACGTAACGCGGCGCGATCGGACGGCCGCGTCCGCTGGCCACGGTTACGATGTCTTCCAGCGGAGCGGCGCGCGCATCTTCCTCCGGCCGGGAAAGGATCAAATCCGCGTGAAACAAACCCTCGGATTCAAGCCCCGTTGAGTCGATTTGGGCGGCTGCGAGAGTTGTAAGGCTGCTCTCGAATTCCTCGGCATCGCGAAAACGGCGCTGGACAAAAGTCACGCCGCTCAGCTTTTCCGTTACCAGGCCGCGCTGTGCGAACGTCGTCGCAAGCGCGTCATAAGGAAACATTCGCAGCACGAAGGAAATGATCCATGGTTTCTTCTCAGTCGCACCGAGAAGCTTGCCGAATGTCTTTTCGGTGACATAGCCGATGCATCCCGTTGACAGGATCACGTCGACGGGGCGGACAATGCGCGCGTCTTCCGCGGAAAGCGGCTGGTTTTCGAGGTCGGCGACGATGCCATGATCGAGAAGCCCGACGCGCGTCGCGTAGCGAATTGCTGGCGCCGATACATCAAGGCCGATAAACCGGGCGAGGCCATGATCGGGCCAACTCGCATAGAAGTTGCGATCGAGCAGCATCAACTCTTCGGGGCTGATTGCCTTTACTTCGCGCCGGGCGTAGCGGTGGCGCAAACCTCCGAAAGTCAGCGGAAAACGATGCACGGCGGCGTTGATGCCGTATGAGCAGCCGACATCGAGCACGACCGGTTCAGCTTTGCTGACAGAAGCCTTGGCGGATAGTATCTGGCGGATAACCGGCTCGGCTACATCGGTGATCATATAGTCGAGATCGCCCAGGATCGAGAAATACGATCTTGGGTCGTCCTGAATGTAGATATCATCGAAGACTGCTTTGGCTTGATTGATCCGGGAGAATTCCACCTTTAACAATGCTCCGTCCTTAGTTTCGAAAAGTCCAACTGTCGTTCACGCTTCTAAACGCGAGTTGCTTATTGCAGAAACCAAGGCGAAGATAAACCCATCTGCGGTTATGGAAGATCAGCACGTAGGGACGGAGCCACCTGACAATAGCTACGGAATCATGCAAAACTAACGTATCCACGAAGCCTGACATCATCATTGAGCATTTCAGTTTAGCCCATCATGCCCGACATATCTCTGAACAAGCCTTATCGTATTGGCCGCTCCCGCACGGGGCTCGGTCTCTTCGCCACCAAACCAATCAAGAAGGGCACGACGATCATCCGGTATATCGGGCCGCTGCTCGACTGCAACAAAGAGAAGGACGATGCGGTCGAGAACAAGTATCTCTTCCAGATCACCAGCCGCTGGACCATCGACGGTTCGCTGCGCAAGAACATCGCACGCTATATCAACCACTCCTGCAAACCGAATGCGGAGTCGGACGTCCGCAAGATCAAGCGGCGCGTCGATATTCGCGCCATCAAGGACATCGCGCCCGGCGAGGAAATCAACTACGATTACGGCACCGACTACTTCAAGGAGTATTTGAAGCCGATCGGCTGCAAGTGCGACTCCTGTGAAAAGAAACGCAAGAAGTTGCGTGCGGCGGCGCGCGAGGAGAAAAAGCATTCACGGGCGAGGGCCGAAAAGCGCGCAGGCGTCGGAGGCAGTCGCAGAAAGCTGAACGGGCATAAGGCGCGCTCCGCAGCTCCGAAGAACTCGAAGGCGCGGTCGGCAGCTAAGGACGGAAGATCAAAGAAACGTTCATAAAGAACGGCGCTGATCATCCTGTTATCGCTCAGTCGGTCATCTTAATCTTGCGGTGGCCGGGTTCAAAGCCGTCTAGTTGTGCCGTTGAGAACGGACATGGAGTGCGCGGCCATATAAAGCGCGCAGCGTGACGGCAGGTTCGTGAATGACCGCTCCGCCGGGTTGCCCGGTTTGTTTCGCAAGGCGCCGCTCTGTCCCGCTGTCCAGCTGGGAACGCATGGTCAGTCATATGTTGGGGTGAAAAATCCCACTATCGCCCTGAAACCCGCGTTTCCGACAGACTATATCTCGGCATAAGACCAGAGCGGGAAGAGGAGCGTGTGTGGTGACGATCCGCTCGCATCCCGCTCTAAAACAGATACGGGCCAGCACATGGGAGCAGGACCATGACCGCCAACATTGTGGGGTGGGCGCATACGCCGTTCGGGAAACTGGACACCGAGACCGTCGAAAGTCTTGTGGTGAAGGTGGCAACCGACGCGTTGGCCGATGCAGGCGTTTCCGCAGGCGAGGTTGATGAGATCTTGCTCGGGCATTTCAATGCCGGTTTTTCACCACAAGATTTTACCGCGGCTCTCGTCCTGCAAGCTGATCCAGAACTCCGCTTCAAACCGGCGACGCGCGTGGAGAATGCCTGCGCCACCGGGTCGGCGGCGGTGCATCATGGTGTCCGCGCGATTGCGTCCGGTGCGGCGAGGATCGTGCTGGTGGTCGGCGTTGAGCAGATGACGCGGACGCCCGGTCCGGAGATCGGCCGCAATCTGCTGCGCGCCTCCTACCTCCCCGAAGATGGCGATACCGTCGGCGGGTTTGCCGGCATTTTTGGCAAGATCGCGCAAGCCTATTTCCAGAAATACGGCGACGCTTCGGATGCGCTGGCGATGATCGCAGCGAAGAACCACAAGAATGGCGTCGCCAATCCTTACGCGCAACTGCGCAAGGATTTCGGTTACGACTTCTGCCGTTCCGAGAGCGAGAAGAACCCGTTCGTGGCGGGGCCGCTGAAACGTACTGACTGTTCGCTGGTTTCGGATGGCGCGGCCGCGTTGGTGCTGATGGATGCTGACATGGCCAGGTCGGCGCGCAAGGCGATCAGCATCCGCGGGACCGGCCACGCGCAGGATTTCTTGCCGATGTCGAGGCGCAACATTCTCGAGTTCGAGGGTTGCACGGTGGCCTGGCAGCGGGCGCTGGCGAAGGCCGGCGTTGCGCTGTCCGATCTTTCTTTTGTCGAGACTCACGATTGCTTCACCATTGCCGAACTGATCGAGTACGAGGCCATGGGTCTGACGCCCAGGGGACAAGGGGCGCGCGCCATCAAGGAAGGCTGGACGCAGAAAGATGGCAAGTTGCCGATCAATCCGTCGGGCGGCCTGAAGGCCAAAGGCCATCCGATCGGCGCCACCGGAGTTTCCATGCATGTGATGAGCGCAATGCAACTCGCAGGCGAGGCACCCGATGGCATGCAGATCAGAGGCGCTAAACTCGCCGGCATCTTCAACATGGGTGGCACGGCAGTTGCGAACTATGTTTCGATCCTCGAGCCGGTTCGATAGTTTCTAAAGCGCGCATCGTTCAAGACGCGCAGCGAATAAGAATATACGGATCAGGATGTCACGACTGGACTCTTGCAAACGAGCCGGGAGGGAGCATGCGTACCATCGGGCACTTTATCGGCGGTAAGAATGTCAAGGGTGCATCGAAACGTTTCGCCGACGTGTATCAGCCGATGACGGGCGAGGTGCAGGCCAGGGTCGCATTGGCATCGAAAGCTGAATTGCGCGAGGCCGTGGAGAATGCCAAGGCTGCGCAGCCGGCTTGGGCAGCGACCAGTCCGCAGCACCGAATCCGCGTGCTGATCAAGTTTCTCGAACTGGTGGCGCGCGACAATGATGCGATGGCGGAACTGCTCGCCCGCGAACATGGCAAGACCATTCCCGACGCCAACGGCGACATCTTCCGCGGCGTGGAGGTCGTTGAATACGCCATCGGCATTCCCGAGTTGATGAAAGGCAGTTTCACCGAGAACGCCGGTCCCGGCATCGACAGCTATTCGATGCGCCAGCCACTTGGCGTCGTTGCCGGAATCACGCCGTTCAATTTCCCGGCGATGATTCCGATGTGGAAGTTTGCGCCGGCGATCGCCTGTGGCAACGCCTTCATCCTGAAACCTTCCGAGCGCGATCCAGGTGTGCCGATGCGGCTGGCCGAACTTATGTTCGAGGCCGGTTTGCCGCCCGGCATTCTTAATGTCGTGAACGGGGATAAGGAGGCGGTCGACGCCATTCTTGACGATCCCGATATCGCGGCCATCGGCTTCGTCGGCTCCTCCTCAGTCGCGCATTATATTTATTCTCGTGCTGCCGCGACGGGTAAACGGTGTCAATGTTTTGGCGGCGCCAAGAATCACATGATCATCATGCCTGACGCTGATATGGATCAGTCGGTGGATGCGCTGGTGGGGGCGGGCTATGGCGCAGCCGGGGAGCGCTGCATGGCGGTATCGGTCGCGGTGCCGGTCGGCAAAACAACTGGCGACCGGCTAATGGAGAAGCTAATCCCGCGCGTGGAGAACCTGAAGATCGGACCGTCCACCGATGCATCCGCCGATTTCGGTCCGCTCGTCACCAGGTTGGCGCTGGAGCGTGTCAGGAACTATGTCGAGATTGGCGTCAAGGAAGGCGCTACGCTGGCGGTCGATGGTCGCCGCTTCAAAATGCAAGGCTACGAGAACGGCTTCTACATGGGTGCTTGTCTATTCGACAACGTCACCAGGGACATGCGGATCTACAAGGAAGAGATTTTTGGTCCCGTGCTCTCGGTGGTGCGCGTCAATGATTTTGACGAAGCGGTGGCTCTGCCGTCGCAGCACGAATACGGCAACGGCGTGGCGATCTTCACGCGCGATGGCGACGCTGCGCGCGAGTTCGCTTCCCGCGTCCAGGTGGGAATGGTGGGCATCAACGTGCCGATCCCGGTGCCGGTCGCCTACTATACGTTCGGTGGCTGGAAGCGCTCGGGCTTCGGCGATCTTAATCAGTACGGTCCGGATTCAATTCGGTTCTACACCAAGACCAAGACCGTCACCTCGCGCTGGCCCTCCGGCGTCAAGGAAGGGGCGCAGTTCGCGTTCCACAGCAAGTGACCGGCAGGGATCACGTATGCAGTTCGCGCTGACTGAGGATCAGATCGCTGTCCGCGATATGGCGCGCGACTTCGCCGCTGAGAAGATCGCGCCGTTCGCACTCAAATGGGATGAGGAGAAGCACTTTCCGGTCGCGACGATGCGGGAGGCAGCGGCGCTCGGTATCGGCGGCATCTATATTAGGGATGATGTCGGCGGCTCAGCCTTGAGCCGGCTTGATGCTGCGCTCATCTTCGAGGCGCTAGCGCAGGGTTGTCCCACCGTATCGTCGTTCATTTCGATCCACAACATGGCGTCGTGGATGATCGATGCCTACGGTTCGGACGAGCAGCGGCTCAAATGGTTGCCGAAACTCTGCACCATGGAGCTGCTGGCGAGCTATTGTCTGACTGAACCTGCCGCGGGATCGGATGCGGTTGCCTTGCGGACCCGCGCGACGCGTGACGGCGATCATTACGTTGTCGACGGACAGAAGCAGTTCATCTCCGGCGCTGGTGTCAGCGACCTTTACGTCGTGATGGTGCGTACTGGAGACGACGGGCCTGGCGGTATCTCGACGCTCGTGGTCGAACGCGATACGCCGGGTGTCTCGTTCGGCGCCAACGAACGCAAGATGGGATGGAACGCGCAGCCCACCCGAGCGGTGATTTTCGAGCGCGCGCGAGTGCCGGTCGCAAACCGTCTTGGCGACGAGGGCGTCGGGTTCAAGATCGCGATGGCAGGACTCAACGGCGGACGGCTGAACATCGCGGCGTGTTCGCTCGGTGGCGCGCAATCGGCGCTCGACAAGACGCTCGTTTACATGAAGGAGCGCATGGCTTTCGGGAAGCGGCTTGACGAATTCCAGGCCCTACAATTCAAGGTCGCCGACATGGCGACCGAGCTGGAGGCGGCGCGAACGTTTCTGTGGCGGGCAGCTTCCGCGCTGGATCAGGAGGATACTGACGCCACCATGCTGTGCGCGATGGCAAAGCGGCTCGCTACGGATGTCGGCTTCGAGGTCGCCAATCAAGCGCTGCAACTCCACGGTGGTTACGGCTATCTCAGCGCGTACGGCATCGAGAAGATCGTGCGCGATCTGCGCGTCCATCAAATTCTCGAGGGCACCAACGAGATCATGCGCGTGATCGTGTCGCGCAAGCTGATCGAGGGTACGCGATGAGGGTTCTTGCTGACGAGCCGGATTTGATCGTACGTCGCGAGGGGAACGTGGGCGTTGTTCGCCTCAATCGTCCGAAGGCAATCAATGCCGTCACCCTGGAAATGTTTCGCGAGATGCACAAGGCGCTGGACCAGTTCGAGGCAGACCCTGCCGTCGGTTTGGTTCTTCTTGAGGGCGCCGGCGAGCGCGGCTTGTGCGCGGGAGGCGATATCCGCTCGCTCTGGGAGAGTGCGAATGTCGGGGGCGATCTCGGCAAGGAGTTCTGGCGCGAGGAATACTTGCTCAATGCCCGGATTGCAAAATTTCCAAAACCCTATGTCGCCTTCATGGATGGCATCGTGATGGGCGGCGGTGTGGGATTGTCGGCGCATGGCGGGCACCGCGTCGTTACCGAGAGAACCAGGCTCGCCATGCCTGAGGCCGGTCTCGGATTCTTTCCGGATGTCGGAGGAACCTGGCTGTTGTCGCATGCGCCTGGTGAAATCGGAACCTATTTCGGACTGACCGGCCAGAACATGAACGGGCCCGATGCGATCTACGCAGACTTCGCCGATGTAGTTGTGCCGTCACGAAAACTTGCCGCTCTGCGTGAGACCTTAGCCGCGCTCGACCCCGGTGCAGATTCATCTCGCGTGAAAGCAACGATCGCCGGCTTTGCGAATGGCGACGCTGGCAGTTCTGTCGCGGCCATCCGGCCGCGGATCGATGCATGGTTCGCCCATGGTCGAATGGACGATATCATGGCGGCGCTGCAACGCGACGGGTCTGAACTGGCCCGGTCCACCCTCAAGACTCTCAGCGAGAAATCGCCACGCGGCCTTGTAGTGACGCTGAAACTGTTGCGGCTTGCGCGCGCCTCGGCCACGCTGGAGGATTGCCTTGCACGAGAATATCGTGCCGCGCTCGCAGTCTTTACGAGTGACGATTTTCGCGAAGGCGTTCGCGCTGCGATCATTGACAAGGATCGAAATCCAAAGTGGTCGCCCTCAACGATCGAGGAGGTTACGCCGGAGATGATTGCGCCGTACTTTGCGAATGTCGGCGCGGACGAACTTGTGTTCAATTAGATATAAGAACAAGTGACTTCGACTGGAGGCAGCATGGCGGCCATTGCGTTCATCGGTCTCGGCAACATGGGTGGACCCATGGCGGCTAATCTCGTCAAGGCCGGCCACAAGGTAGCCGGTTTCGATCTCGTTCCGGCGTCGAGAGATGCGGCAAAAGCGAATGGAGTGATGATTGCCGGCAGCGCAAGGGCTGCGGTGACAAACGCGGACGTCATCATCACCATGCTGCCGATCGGGAGGCATGTGGTGTCGGTTTGGACCGATGTTATGCCCGCAGCCACCAGGGGCGCGCTGATGATCGACTGTTCGACCATCGATGTCGAAAGCGCCCGGCGGGTCCATATGTTGGCGGCCAGGGCTTCTCTGCATTCGGTCGATGCGCCGGTCTCGGGAGGCGTCGCGGGCGCTCGCGACGCGACGCTGACTTTCATGGCTGGCGGCGAAGTTGAGTCCTTCGAGGCGGCGAAGCCGTTTCTTGAAGCGATGGGCAAGAAGATCATCCATTGCGGCCGTGACGGAGCGGGACAGGCCGCCAAAATCTGCAACAACATGATCCTGGGTGTTTCAATGATCGCGGTGGGCGAGGCCTTCGTGCTTGCGGAAAAGCTCGGCCTGTCTCGCCAAGCGCTGTTCGATGTCGCCTCGACAGCGTCGGGCCAGTGCTGGTCGCTCACGAGCTACTGTCCGGTGCCGGGGCTGGTTCCGACCTCGCCCGCGAATAACGACTACAAGCCGGGCTTCGCCTCGGCGATGATGCTCAAAGACCTGACGCTTGCGCAGGAGGCGGCGAAATCTACCGGCGCGGTGACGCCGCTTGGACAGCACGCGCAGGACATCTACAAGGCGTTCGATGCGGCCGGAAACGGGGGGGTCGATTTCTCCGGAATCATCCGGCATATCCGCGCCCTTGCGGAAAACATGGGTGGCCGATGACGATGCGAGGGTGACTTTCTAAAAACTTCGAGAGCTCAGAGCTCGGGTCAAAAGCGGGGGAGACGTAAGCTGTGAACGAGGTCTGGAAGCAACCATCGGTCTCGCTCGAAGCCTACAGGCAAATGATCGGTCAGGAGATCGGCGCTTCGTCATGGCACCTGATCGACCAGAAGCGGATCGATCTCTATGCTGACGTGATCGAAGACCGTCAGTTTATCCACGTCGACCCCGAGAGGGCCAAGGAAACAGCGTTCGGCACGACCGTTGCACATGGATTCCTGACCATGTCGCTGCTCAGCGTCATGTCGCATGAGGTGATTCCGCCGGTCGCCGGTGTGACCATGCGGGTGAACTATGGCTTTGACCGGCTCCGGTTCATATCGCCGGTCAAATCCGGATCGCGCGTCAGGGGCCGTTTCACGCTCACCGAGGCGACGCTTCGCAAGCCCGGCGAACTGCTGTCGCGCACCGCCGTCAGCGTCGAGATCGAGGGCGAGAAGCGGTTGGCGCTTGCCGCCGACTGGCTTGCGCTCCTGTACTTTTCCTGACGGCGCGGAACTAGGGCACATCTTTTTTCGATGCGTGACGTCCTCCAAACCCAAGCTGCGATTTTGGGCGCTGGTCCCGCCGGCCTGATGGCTGCGGAGGTTCTCGCGCGCGGGGGCGTGCGCGTGACCGTGTTCGACGCCATGCCGTCAGCGGGCCGCAAGTTTCTGATGGCGGGGCGCGGCGGCCTCAATCTGACGCACAGCGAGCCGCTGCCGCAATTCCTCGCGCGCTATGGCGCGGCCGTACCCTATCTCAAGCCGGCTATCGACGCGTTCACGCCCGAGGCGCTGCGAAAATGGGCCGACGATCTCGGACAACCGACTTTCGTTGGGTCGAGCGGTCGCGTGTTTCCGAAAGCGCTCAAAGCGTCTCCGCTGTTGCGTGCATGGCTGAAGCGGCTTGATTCTCTTGGCGTAACGCTGGCGCTGCGGCATCGCTGGATGGGCTGGGATCGCGACGGCCGCCTTAAGTTTTGGACGCCTGATGGCGAGCGCATGGTGGCAGCAGATGCGACGATCATGGCGCTTGGCGGCGCGAGTTGGCCGCGACTTGGCTCTGATGGCGCGTGGGTCGAACAGCTCGCGTCCAGAGGGATTGCCATGTCGCTGCTTCGACCGGCCAACTGCGCGTTCACCGTGGCATGGAGCGGCTTCTTCCGTGATCGCTTCGAAGGCCAACCGCTGAAGAACGTCGCGCTGTCGTTCGGTCCGCACACTGTGCGCGGCGAGGTGCTCATCACGCGTGACGGCATCGAGGGTGGAGGAATCTATGCCCTCTCTGCGATGCTGCGCGAACACATCAACGTTGCGGGGAACGCCGTTCTGCACATCAACCTCCGACCTGATGTACCGACTGATCGACTCGCCGTGCGGTTGAACGTGCCGCGCGGAAAACAGTCCATGTCTAACTGGCTGCGCAAAGCCGCTGGCCTTGCGCCGGTCGCAATCGGACTATTGCAGGAAGCGGCGATCGCTTCCGGACAGCAGTCGGGAACGATGCCACCGCCAGCGCTTGCAGCGTCGATTCGTGCCGTTCCGATCACGCTGACTGGCGTCGCGCCGATCGCGCGCGCGATCTCCTCCGCTGGAGGAATTGCGTTCAGCGAGCTTGACGGCGACTACATGATCCGCAGGTTGCCGGGCGTGTTCGCCGCCGGGGAAATGCTGGACTGGGAAGCGCCGACCGGCGGCTATCTGCTCCAGGCTTCGTTCGCGACCGGTGCGGCAGCCGGGCGAGGTGCGCTGAAGTGGTTGCGGCATTAGTCTGGCTCTCAGGCTTCCTCGATCTCCTCGCGAAGCATTTCCAATTCGAGCCAGCGATCCTCAGCTAATTGCAACTCTGTTTGCGCCTTGGCCAGCGCGCCGGAAGCCTTGTCAAAGGCTGCGCGATCCTTCGCATAGAGGTCTGGATCGTCAAGGTGTTGCTGCTGCTTTGCGATCTCGGTTTGAAGTTTTGCGATGGATTTCGGCAGCGTCTCGAGCGCATGTTTCTCATTGAAGCTGAGCCGCCGCTTGCCGGGGGTGACTGCAGGTGCGTTCTTCGCAGAACGCTCTATCTCAGACGCCGGAGTGGATTTCGGCGCCTCACGCTTCAGATCGGCGCCGCGCTGCGCCAGCATGTCTGTGTAACCGCCGGCGTATTCGACCCAGCGGCCATTGCCTTCGGGGACGATCACCGAGGTCACGACGCGATCCAGAAAGTCGCGGTCGTGACTGATGAGGATGACGGTGCCCTCGTAGTCGCCGAGCATGTCCTCCAGCACGTCGAGCGTTTCCAGATCGAGATCGTTGGTCGGCTCGTCCAGCACCAGCAGGTTGGATGGCTTTGCCAGCGCGCGTGCCAGCATCAGGCGTCCGCGCTCCCCGCCGGACAACGCCTCAAGCGGAGTTCGCATCTGCTCCTGGGCGAACAGAAAATCCTTCATGTAGCTGACGACGTGCTTCGGCTTTCCACCAACCATGACGTGATCGCTGCGCCCCCCGGTCAGCGCCTCCATGAGCGTCGATTTCGGGTCGAGGCTTTCTCGGTGTTGGTCAAGCGTCGCCATTTCGAGATTGGCGCCGAGCCGGATCGTGCCGCCGTCTGGCGTCTCGGCTCCAGTGAGCATGTTGATCAGCGTGGTCTTGCCTGCGCCGTTGGGACCGACAATGCCGATGCGGTCGCCGCGCTGGATGCGGATTGAGAACTGATCGACGATCGTTCGCTCATAGGACTTCCCGATGCCCTTTGCTTCGATGACGAGCTTCCCGGACTTGTCGGCCTCGGCCGCGGCGAGGTTCGCGCTGCCGGCTGTGCCGCGATAATCGCGACGTTGCCGACGCAGTTCATGGAGACCAGCGAGCCGCTTGACGTTGCGCTTGCGACGGCCCGAGACCCCATAACGCAGCCAGTGTTCCTCGGCTACGATCTTGCGGTCGAGCTTGTGCTGGTCGCGCTCTTCTTCGGCCAGAACCTCGTCGCGCCATTCCTCGAAATTCGCGAAGCCTCGGTCGATCTGCCGGACCCGGCCGCGATCGAGCCATGCGGTGCTGCGCGAAAGATTGGCCAGGAAGCGCCGGTCATGGCTGATGAGAACCAGCGCGCCGCGCCGCGCGCCGAGTTCACCTTCCAGCCATTCGATGGTGGTGAGATCAAGATGGTTGGTCGGCTCATCAAGCAACAGGATGTCGGGCGAGGGCGCCAGCACGCGCGCCAGCGCAGCGCGCCGGCCTTCTCCACCGGAAAGATGCGCGGGATGCTCCGCGCCGGTGAGGCCGAGCTGTTCGACCAGATAGCGCGCTTGATAGGGATCGTCGCCGGGGCCCATCCCAGCCTCGACATAGGCGAGCGTGGTTTCAAAGCCGGAGAAATCCGGTTCCTGCGGCAAATAACGTACGGTGGCGCCGGGCTGCACGAAGCGGCTGCCGCCGTCAGACGCCATGAGGCCTGCCGCAATCTTCAAGAGTGTTGATTTGCCGGAGCCGTTACGACCGACCAAGCAAAGCCGTTCGGATTCCGATACCGTGAGTTCGACGCCGGACAGCAGCGGTGTGCCGCCAAATGTCAGCGCGATATCTTTTAGCTGAATCAGCGGCGGCGCCATCGTCTCAACCCTGCTGTGTCGCGCAGGTGCGCTGGATACGGCGGATGGCTTTGTCGAGCTCCGACAGGAATGCGGAGCGGTCGCGTGGCTGGAACGAGCGCGGGCCACCCGTCACTTCGCCGCTCGCGCGTAGGTCGGTCATCAGGTTGCGGACTGCGAGCGTCATCCCAATCGACTGCTCCGTGAATGGCTTTCCGTTCGGCGCGATCACGCTAGCGCCCGCCTTGACGCAGCGGCTCGCCAGCGGAATATCCGCGGTGATGACGATATCATTCTTGCCGGCGCGTTCTGCGATCCAGTCATCGGCAGCATCCATGCCCGGCCCCGCCGCAATTCGCTCGATCAAGGGGTCGTCAGGCACACGGATATACGTACCTGCGACCACGATGACAGGTACGCTGTGACGTACCGCGACGCGATAAATTTCGTCCTTCACCGGACACGCATCGGCGTCAACGTAGATGCGAATGGAGGTCAATGGCGGATCATCAGCTGCGCGGACATCATGGCAGCGCGTGTTACTCCATGTGAGGGAGGATTGCGAGCGGGCGAGCTAAAGCCTCCGATTGGCGCACAAGAGGGTGCATGCTGCCGTCAACGATATATCTGTGGTTGTACGAAATTGATTTTGCGACGCAATAGAGCGGGGAAGTTGTAAAATTGCGCTTGGCTTTTGATGTTTTCCTGTTTGCTCCCGGTCAAATTGTCCCGGCGATCCGAATGACCCTGACCTAGGAGTCTATGGGCGGTTGCGCTCGCGGTCTGCGCTGCTAAACTTCCGGGAAAAATATTGTCTCGTAGGCCGCTCGAGTGGCCGCGGAAAGACGGATACATGGATGATGATATCCAGCGTTGCGTTGATACCGGATCGCGCGACAGCTTTCTGGGATTGGAAGCCGCGATGACCGCGGCGAGCGCTATCCGTTCTTCGCCGAGCGCCGATGCCGGCGTTTATGCTGCCCTCGATCTCGGCACCAACAATTGCCGGTTGCTGATCGCCTCTCCGACAGGCGGCAGTTTTCGCGTGATCGATTCATTTTCGCGAATTGTCCGGCTAGGCGAAGGCATCTCATCGACCGGGCATATCAGCGAGGCGGCGATCGAGCGGACTATCGCCGCGCTCGCCATATGCCGCGACAAGATCCGCGTCAGGAAAGCGGGCCGCCTGCGGCTGATCGCGACAGAGGCGTGCAGGGCGGCGTCGAACGCCGAGAATTTTCGTAGCCGCGTTGCTGCCGCCACGGGCATTCAGCTCGAGGTGATCGATCGGGAGACGGAAGCCGCACTTGCGGTAATCGGCTGCTCGCCGCTGGTTCATCCGAAAGCGAGCGGCGCGATCCTGTTCGACATCGGCGGCGGCTCGACGGAGCTCGTTCGCATAGAGCGCCGTCGCGAAGGCGACCTGCGCACCATGGCGTGGATGTCGCTTCCGGTTGGTGTCGTAACGCTAGCTGAGCGTTTTGGCGGGCACGACATAACGCCGCAATCTTACGCTTCCATGGTGAATGAGGTCACCGGCCATCTTGCGGTGTTTGCGGCTGCCCATGGCCGCGATCTCTACGGAATGCACCTTCTCGGCACCTCGGGCACGGTGACGACGCTTGGCGGTCTCCATCTCGGCCTGGCGCGCTACGATCGCCGCAAGGTTGACGGTATCTGGATGAACGATATCGAGGTGACCCAGGTCATCGCGCGGCTCTGCGGCATGGATTATGAAAAACGGGTGGCAAACGGCTGCATCGGGATTGAGCGTGCCGATCTGGTTCTGGCGGGCTGCGCCATCCTGGATGCCATTCGACGAGCCTTTCCTTTGCCGCGTCTGCGGGTAGCGGATCGTGGTCTGCGGGAGGGTATGCTGGTCGAAATGATGCGCGAAGATGGCGCACTCAACGGAGCTGACCACCAAAAGGATGTTTCTCCGGATTGCCGGGCGTGACCCGGTAATCTATCCCGAACAGCCCCTACCGATTTGAATTCGATGGGCCGAAATCGAGAGGGTCGTCTAGACACCCGAATTCCGGCATGATAGTTCCCGGCAGCGAAAGGCTGGGGATTATGCGTCGGCGGCTGGGGCGATTTCTTCCGATCGTCATGTTTGCGATGCTGGTGCAGATATTTGCACCCATTGCCGCATGCCTGGCATTCAGCACCGTCTCTGCCGCCCCGCTAGCGGGTGCGATATGTTCGCATGCCGCCGCGGATACGAGTTCTCCGCAACACCGTGAGACCGACCCTCAGCAGACACACGGCGTCTGCTGTACGTTGTGTGTGGTCCACGCCGCAACCCCACCTCCCGACTCGCAAGCGGCTGCTGTCAGCTTCGCACGTGACGCAACCGCCGTCGTCTGGCGCGGCTTGGGATTCGGGTTGCCGCCATTCGCGGTTGCCTCCCACGCGCAGGCGCGTGCTCCTCCGGCTATTTCCTGATTCAGCAAATCCGCACGATCGCCGTGACTGCGGCGGTGATCCGGTCTGTTTGATTAAATGCTCAGGGCGATCGCCCGCATCGGGAATATCCTATGTTTTGCTCTCGTTTCTTTTCGGGCGCTGGCGCGCTCGCATTGCATTCGGCGTTGCTCGCTGTTTGCAGCGATGCTGCCGCTCAGACTGCCGCCCAGACACTTCCGGGCATCACGGTCGAAGCGCCGCGCCGTGCCCAGGCCAGTCCGCGCAAAAAGCGCTCGGTCGCCCACCGCGACGCTCCGAGATCATCTCCCCGGCCGCAACCGGCTGTCGTCGTAAGGCCGCCGCCAGTCTCTACAGATACGCAACTTGCGATCCTTCATCAGGCGCCGACCGGGCAGCCCCAGACAACGATCGGCCGCGATCTATTCGCCAACAGGCCCGCGTTCTCCGTGGCCGACGTGTTGCGCGACAGTCCCGGCATTTCCATCAAGCAAGGGAACGGTCCCAGGGACTTCGGCATCTCGATTCGCGGGTCGAACGCGCGCAACGGCTTCGCCATTCGCAATCTGGTGATCTTTGATGACGGCTTCCCGGTCACACAGCCTGACGGACTGTCCCGCAGCGACCTGATCGATCCTCGCGCCTACGGGGCCATCGACGTCATTCGGGGGCCGTCGTCCGCACTCTACGGCAATTATGCGACCGGCGGTGCGCTGAACTTCAGGACCCGTCGCGGCGCCGACATCAACGGCGTCGAGTACGGCGTCGATGGCGGGAGCTACGGATACCTCAACAACTATCTGACTGCCGGCAAGAAAGTCGGAAACTTCGAAGGCTCTCTGTTCGCAAGTGACGCGCGTAGCGATGGTTTTCTGGGCAACAGTTGGTTCAACACTCAGACCGTGAATTTCCTGGGGACACTACAGGCGACGCCGGACGATCGTTTCACATTCAAGCTGATCAACAACACGCTGGATACGCGCCTCCCGATCCGGTCCTCGCTCAATCAATTCTACACCAACCCCTTTCAGCGAGGCTGTGAAACGGCCGCAACGGCCGCTCCCGGCTGCGGCACGATTACGTTGTTCAATAACGGCTTCAACACAGCCAACGGGACCAGTCGCCAAACGGCCGAGCAGGCCAGGCTCGGCCGCGACGATCGCCGGACGATCGTGGGCGGACGCTGGGAGCATGATTTCGATAACCAGACCACCTGGCGCAACCAATTCGTGTTCGACGATCGCAATATCAACCAGCCGACCGGCGCCACGAGCGCGATCGGCGATTACCCATCCTATAACTTCATGAGCGACCTCGTCAGGCGGAGCGATCTCCTGGGAATGGATTCCACCAGCTACCTTGGCGCGTTTTACAACACCCTGAGTTGGTCGGGTGACACATACAATGTGGCGCCTGGAGGAACGCGCGGTCAGTTACAGTCGAACGTCACCGGAGAGCACACCAACTATGGTGTCCGTGCGCGCGAAGAACTGCGGCTCACCAACGCATGGACCGCTATTGCGGGGATCGGGTGGGAGACAACCCATTTAAACGGCGTCAATACAGCTTACACCTATACCGGGCCAACGGGTATTACGACCACGACCATCAGAAGCACGGATCGCCAATTCCAGAACACCGCGCCGGAATTCGCGCTTCAATACCGCGCGGACAAAGACTGGCTTCTCCGTGCGCGGGTCGCGACCGGCTACGGAACGCCACAGGTCGGCAACCTGTTCGTGCTGCCGAACGGTCAGAACGGCAACAATACGCAGCTCAATCCCCAAAAGAATCTCGGCTACGATCTCGGCTTCGACTGGACGCCGGACCCCACGATCAGGGTAAGTGCGACAGGCTTCTACGAGTTTTTCCGCGACGAACTGGTCACGCAGGCAACGCCCCTCAACTCGCCCAACTCAAGCTATACGTTCAACGCCCCGAAATCCGAGCACCGTGGCTTCGAACTCTTGGCGCAATGGCGTTTCCTGCCAAGTTGGCGTGTGACCACCGCCTATACCTATCTCGACCAAGTCTACACGAGCTACACCGAGAATATCACCAATGGCGCCGTTTTCGGTTTCAATCGCGCGGGCAACAAGATTCCCGGTATTTCGCCGAACGAGCTGACGGCACGGCTTTCCTATGACCAGCTCTCGGGCGCCCTGAAAGGCGTTGGCGCGTTCGTCGAGTTTCAGTGGAGGGACGCATTCTATATGGACAATGCCAATCTCCTGAAAGCGCCCGGCTACGAACTCGTCAATCTGAATCTGCACTACGACAAGCCCCTGCAATCGGAGTATCTCAACTCGCTTCATGCTTATTTCGAGGTGCGGAACGTCTTCGACAGGACATATGTAGCGTCCGCCAATAACATCGCGAACACGGTAACCGGGGTGGGCGTTCAAAACCCCGCGAGCGTTTTGGCTAACACCGGCGGCTCCATCTATGCCGGGTCGCCACGCATGTTCATCGCCGGAATGAGATTTGCGTTTCGATAGCAAAGGTGACCTGACCATGATCAGAACAGCAATCGTCGTTGCGATCGCGATCCTCTGGCAGGGCGTGGCAAACGCGCAGATGAGCCATCACCACGTATCAGAGGCCGCCTGTGATACGACCGAACTGCGATGCGCGACCAAGGTCACGCCCGCATTCGCCCCAGACGGGACCTTGTGGCTGGCGTGGATGGCAGGTGGGCGCATACTGGTGGCGAGCTCCAAGGATCGTGGAAAAACCTTTTCAGCGCCGGTCGCGGTCGTTGATCGGCCGCTCGAGCTCGATTGGGGACCTGATGCGCGTCCCAAGATGGTCGTTGACCAGCACAACCGGATCGCCATCGCCTTTTCGATTTTCAGGGATAAGAACTTCAACGGCGAGGTGCTGTACACACGCTCGGTCGATGGAGGTCACAGCTTTAGCAAGCCGGAATCCATTACATCGAACAAGGAAAGCCAACGCTTCGAGCAGCTCGCACTGGATGCCGACGGTTCGGTCTTCGTGGCCTGGCTCGACAAACGCAATCGGGCGCAAGCGCGCGCGGCCAATCAAACATATAAGGGAGCGGCTTTGTTCTTCGCATGGTCGAAGGACGGCGGCGGGTCGTACACCGAGGCTCGCATGTTGAAGGACAGCACTTGCGAGTGCTGCCGGATCTCGGTGGCATTCGCGGGCTCTGGCCGGCCCGCTGTACTGTTTCGCAATATCTTCCCGGACAGCGTTCGGGACCACGCGATCGTCACCCTCGGGGATCCAGCTACGCCGGGAGAGATCCATCGCGTCAGTCAAGACAACTGGAAGACCGAGGCGTGCCCGCACCAGGGGCCGAGCCTCGCCATTTCGCCGAAGGGAATCTATCACGCGGTCTGGTTCACCGGCGGCGAAGCGCGAAAGGGTTTATTCTATGCGCGCTCGACGAACGGCGGACAGACGTTTTCCGAGCCCATGGCTCTCGGCAGGCCGGACCGGAGCGCGTCACGCCCCTACGTCTTAGCGAGTGCCTCTGGCACCGCGATTGTCTGGAAAGAGTTTGACGGCGAAAAGACGGCCGTAAAGCTTATAAGGTCCGGCGATGATGGGAAAAACTGGTCGCAACCGCAGGTCGTTGCTGAGACAGTTGACGCGTCTGATCATCCTTTGCTTGTCGGGAATGGACGCGAGGTCTTCTTGTCCTGGATGACCAAGGCCGACGGCTACCACATCATGCCGATCGAGGGCGCACCATGAAGCGTCACTTGTTGCTGTTCGCGTTCGCTCTGACACTTCTCTCGCAACCCCTCGCGGCGCACGATCAATTGCGCTCGTTCCAGCGCGGAAGCTGGCAAGCCATCCTCGATGCGCATGCCGGTCGTCCAATGATGGTCAATTTCTGGGGCGTCACTTGCGGCCCCTGCAAGGTCGAGTTGCCGCTGCTCGGGAAGTTCGTCAGAGACAATCCGGGTGTCGACGTCGTAACGGTCAATGCCGATTTCGTTCCGAACCCGCGCGAAGCCGCACTCTCAATGCTGCATAAGGCCGGACTATCTTCGGTCGAGAACTGGACCTTCAGCGACGGTTTCGTCGAACGACTACGTTATGAGATCGATCCCAGCTGGCAAGGCGACATCCCTCGAACGATGTTGATTGCGCGCGATGGCAAAGTCACGACGGTTGAGGGCATTGTCGATCTCGCCAAGATAAAGAAATGGTTCGGAAGCCAGATGATCGAAACAAGATGAGGGAGATCTGCACTGAACTCTCAAGAAACCTGAGCGGGTGGCGGAAAGGCTGAGGGATTATGCGTCGGTGGCTGGGACGATTTCTTCCAATTGCCATGTTTGCGATGCTGGTGCAGACATTCACGCCAATCGCGTCGTCCCTGGCATTCAGCATAGTCGCCGCCGATCCGCTGGCAGGTGCGATATGTTCGGTCGCTCCCGATGCGAGCTCTCAGCAAGACCGTGAGACCGACCCGCAGCAAACTCATAGCGCCTGCTGTGCATTGTATTGCGTCGTCCACGCCGCGACACCGCCCGCCGACCCCCAAGCCGTCGCCGTCAACATTGCGCGTGACGCAACCGCCGTCTTCTGGCGCGGTCTGGCCTTCGGGTTGCCGCCATTCGCGATCGACTCCCACGCGCAGGCGCGCGGTCCTCCTCACATCTCCTGAGCCAAAACAAACTGCACCAGAAGTGCTTCTGTTTTCCGTCTCGGAGAGAGAAAAGTCATGTCTATCCGTTTGTTCGTGCGCTGCTGTGCGGCGCGCGCAACGTCTGCTGTCGCGATTTCCTTTGTGGTCAATGGCGCCGCGGCGCAGGAACGGCCCGCGCCGCGAGGTGAGGGCGTCACGCTGCCGCCGATCACGGTGGTTACGAGCCAGGTTGCGAAGCGCAAACTGAAACGCACCGCAGCCAGGCCGGTGGCGCGGGCTATCGCAACGTCCAGCCAGCCCGCGCGCACCGATGCGCCGGCTGCCGCGACGCTAGCGGAGAAGGGGACCGGTTTCGGCACACGAACCGGCGACAGCGTCGGTAAGGGTTACGCGATGCCCTACGCCACCAGCGCCACCAAGATAAACGGGCGGGTGTTTGAGACCCCGTATTCAATCCAAACCGTTCCGAGCGACATTATCAGAGACCAGGCCGTGACGACGATCAGCGAAGCGCTGAAGAACGTCAGCGGAGTGCAGATCGACCGTCAAGGCGTTTACGACGGAATCACGCTGCGCGGCTTCGCGCAGGGTTTTGATCGATGGATCTACCGGGATGGCGCGCCGTTCCGGAATTCCAGGTTCGACTTCGCGAATATCGATCGGGTCGAAGTGTTGAAGGGAACGGCGGGCGGCATCTACGGACGCATCGATCCCGGCGGCCTGATCAACATGGTAACCAAAAAGCCGCTTGCGACGCCATATTACTCGATCCTGCAGGAAGTCAGCAATCTCGGCTATCGCACCGCCGCAGATGCTACCGGCCCGCTCACAAAGGACGGCTCGCTGCGCTATCGCGCCATCGCGGCGTTTGAGGATCGCGACTCGTTCCGTGATTTCGTTGACTCTCGGAACGTTCTGCTATCGCCTTCCTTCAGTTGGGACGTGACGCCGACCACCGAGCTTTATGTGAACTACGAATACAGGCGCATGGAGCAGGTATTCGACCTCGGCATTCCCGTATACAATAATGTGATCCCGGACGTTCCGCGCAGCCGCTTTTATGGACTGAAAGATCAGCCCCCTAGCGTAATCGAAACTCATCTGGTCGATGCGATCTTGACACAGAAGCTCGCCGAAGGCTGGACTGCGAAAGTACGCGGGACCTTCAACCATGACGTGACGCTGTCTTACGATTCCGAGCCGGGTGGATCGCTCGTGGCTCCCGGTTTCACCGACATTTATTATTCCAAGTTTGTCGGTGTTTCCGACAGCCATTTCGTCGAGGCGTCGATCACGGGCGACACCCAGATCACGCAAGACATTCGCAACCGTCTGTTCGCAAGCGCCGAATCTTATCACAACGAACAAAATTCGGGGCGCAACGGCACAACCGATCCAGCGATCGTTCGCCCGCTCAGTATTCAGAACCCGGTCTACCAGAGCTGGCGGGAAGTCGCTGACCTTCCGCTGACGATCGGAGCGCCATCCTTTACGGAGTGGCGCGCTGTCAGCTTCCAGGACCAGGTGACCTTGTTCGACAGGCTGGATCTGATTGCCGGCGGCCGCTGGGACTGGAGCAATGCCGGTAGCGGATCGTGTGCATTGAGCGGCGGCGCGACGGGCTGTCCGCCGTCCACGCCGTTGGACGCCAAGACGTTCGACGTCTTCAAGCCCCGCGCCGGCATTAACTTCCGGGTCACGCCGGAGGTCGCCCTGTTCACCAGCTATTCGGAATCGTTCGGCCCCATTGTCGGATTTGGGAGGCTTTCGGATGGCTCCTTGCCTGATCCGAGTGAAGCCAGGCAATACGAGGCTGGCGCGAAGTTTCAAACGTCCGATGGCCGCCTCAACGCTACGGTGGCCACGTATGACCTGACCAGAACCAACATCGTAACGCCCATACCGGGGAACCCGACTTTTGTGAATCAGATTGGCGAGGCACGCTCACGTGGCGTCGAGGTGGACGTCGCCGGACATCTGACGGAACGCCTTCAGGTGATGGCCAACTATGCCTACACCGATGCGCGCATCACCAAGGACACGACGCCCACCGGCGATCCGGGTAACGTCGGGCATAGACTGTACAACCAACATCCCCCTTCACCAGGGCGGCATCTGGCTTCAGTACAGTCTGCCGTCGGGGTGGCGATTTGGCGCGGGCGCTTTCGCGGCAAACAACCGATGGGGCAACAACGAGAACACGTTCAAGATCGGCGACTACATTCGTGTCGACACCAACGTGTCCTATAGCTGGGATACCGGCTTCGGAAAGGCGACGGCGCAGTTCAACGTCACCAACCTGTTCGATGAAAGGTATTACGCAAGCGCCACGTATACGCCGGGAGTACTGCCTGCGCCGGGGCGCACCTTCATCGCCCGGTTGAGGTTCGAACACTGAACGAGGACTCTGCGACCGGAGCGCGCGCCGGACCAGCGTGCGCGTTCGCCGCTCACAGATTGCCATGAATGGGTTCGCGATGCGCAGACGCTTCTGGGTGTTGGTCCATCGATACGTCGGCCTCTATCTTGCGTTCTTTCTCGTTATCGCCGGTACGACCGGAAGTCTTCTGGCTTTTTTAAAGAGTTGACGGCCGGCTTCAGCTCGATTTGATGCATGCCGAAGCCGATGGGCGCGACATGATCGATCCGTTCGAGTTGCGGGAGCGCGCGCTCCTGCACGCGCCGGGCGTCTTTGTCGACAGTGTCGATCTGACACGAACGCCCGAGCATAGCTATGTGGCTTGGGTGCGCCACCGTGCCGAGCGAGAGCCGGATGACACGCCGTTCAGTGTTATCATTCTGGACCCGTATTCAGGGCGGGAGCTGACGCGCCGCGTGCAGGGAAATTCCTGGCCGCCGACAGCCGAGGCGATCATGGAGTTCGTCTATGCCTTGCATTATCGATTGTTGCTGAACCAGATCGGAATCTGGCTATTCGGAATCGCGGCTCTGATATGGACGGCGGCTTGACGGAGATCAGGCAATGCTCGATCTTTTTCATTGGCAGTTCATCATGAGTGAAACAGGGTCAATGACATCGAAACTCTTCTGCGTTGCGGTCGCCTGTGCTTTGCTGGCAACCGCGAGAGCCGCCTCAGCGGAGGATTTCAAAGCAGGTGATATTGTGATTTCGCGCCCGTGGTCGCGAGCGACGCCGGCGGGAGCGCAAGTCGGCGCTGGCTATCTCGTCATTGAAAACCGTGGGAGTTCGCCTGACCGCTTCCTCGGTGGCTCGGTGGAGGCTGCAACGGGTTTCGAGCTTCACGATGTCGTGCTCGAGGGCGGCGTCATGAAAATGCGTCAGCTGACGGGCATCGATCTGCCACCAGGAAGTTCCATTGAGGCAAAGCCGGGCGGACTTCACATCATGTTCGTGGGCCTCTTGCATCCGCTGGCTGCGGAAGAGAAGGTTCGAGGTGCCTTGCAGTTCGAGCACGCTGGTAGAATCGAGGTAGAATTCAAGGTAATCGGGATGGGAGCGCGGCCGCCGGGCGGCGGCGATTGAGGAAACTCATTTGGCAGGCTCGATAACTTTGATATCTCGAATTGTATAGGTCTTGCCTTCGAGTTGGAATTCGACCTTGTCGCCCGGCTTCACGTGATCGCTCAATGTGCGCGGATCGACCTGGAACAGCATTTCCATCGCTGGCATTAAGCCCTCGATTTTTTGGTGGTTGATCGTCAGCGAGCCGGTCGCCGGATTGATCGCCGTCACAACTCCAATCCCTCGATAAAGGCCATTCGACGGTTCTTGAGCCTCAACCAGCAATAACTGTGTGTGCGGAAACCCGGCGACCGGATGGTCTCCAGGAAAGAAAGCTTCAACCCTCTCGAGATGGAGGGTCATCACCGTGGTCGCGGCTACGACTGCGCACCTGAAGATAAGTTTTCTCACGACATATTCCGTTCTCAGGCATGGGCGTCCGCGCACGCGCGTTCGCGGGCCACAGAGACTTACATGAGAAACGCCGGTTTGGGAAAGTGGGGTCCGCCGGTCGTCTCGCACCCTATCGCGTCCGCTTGATGTGAGGCGGTCGGGATTATACTGTCGTAAGGTTCCAAGATGGTATCGATTCAATCAGCGAGGAGATAATCATGCACCGTCGAGAATTCGTGGCTACCATGGGGACTGCGGCAGCAGTTTTATCGGCGGCGCAGGCCTTCGCCGTCCCCGCAAGTGCGGCGCCAGCCGAATCGATGCATCCCACGAAATACAAAGCTCTCGAGGAGGCGACCAATCATTGCGTCTCCAAGGGAGAGGCGTGCATGCGGCATTGCCTCGGCATGTTGAGCATGAAGGACACGAGCATGGCCGGTTGTACGAACGCGACCTATCAGATGATGGCCGCATGCGGCGCATTGCGGACGCTGGCAGCCGTCAACTCGTCCTACGTTCCCGCTCTTGCCAAGGTCATTGCGCAGGTGTGCGTCGACTGTCAGAAGGAATGCGAGAAATTTCCGGATGTGGCAGAATGCAAGGCGTGCGGCGACTCTTGCAAGACCTGCGCCGAGGAATGTCGCAAGATTTCCGCTTAACGTCTTCCAGCCTGTCGGCGCGCGGGAGGTTGTGCGAGTCCGGGCAGGATGGTTAGACATGGCGAAAGATACCACCGGCCGGCTGCACGTGACCGTCAAAACCGGCGGTAAACGAAAGCTGTCGTCCAAGCTCTGGCTGGAGCGGCAGCTCAACGATCCCTATGTGGCGCAGGCGAAGCGTGAAGGCTGGCGTTCCCGCGCGGCCTTCAAGCTGATCGAAATGGACGACAAGTATCATTTCCTGAAACCCGGGCTGGCGGTGGTCGATCTCGGCGCGGCGCCCGGCGGCTGGAGCCAGGTGGCTGCAAAGCGTGTCGGTGTCGCCGAAGGCAAAGGTAAAGTGATTGCCATCGATCTTTTGGAGATGCCGGAGATCGTCGGCGTGACGTTTGCCCGGCTCGATTTCCTTGACAACAGTGCCCCCGACAAGCTGCTCGCGATGATGGACGGGGGCGCGGATATTGTGCTTTCCGATATGGCCGCCAACACCACCGGCCATCGCAAGACGGACCAGCTCCGGATCGTAGGTCTCGTCGAGAGCGCGGCGGCATTTGCAGTCGACGTGCTGCGGCCCGGTGGGACGTTTATTGCAAAAGTCTTCCAGAGCGGGGCGGACGCCGGTCTGCTTTCGCAGCTCAAACGCGACTTTCATACGGTCCGGCATGTGAAGCCCGCTGCGAGCCGGCAGGATTCATCGGAACGCTATGTCGTGGCGACGGGCTTTCGCGGGCGGCCGCCTATGACGGCCGCTGATCGAGCTTAAAGCGGGTCAGAACCGCAAACCTGTTGTGCTTCAGCTCAGCTTCTGATCGCGGGCGGTAACTGTTTCGCGAGAGGTTTCCTCCTCAGCCTCGGATTCCCGGGTAGGATCGGAAATGACCACCATGCGCCGACCGGAAACCTGATGGCCGGAATCGGCGGGCATCCGCACGAAATAAAAAGTGGACATCGCTGAAAGCACGGAGACGACGAGAAATCCAGAGCCGAAATCGGCTGCTGTCAATTCCGTGCTGTGATGGTACAGCATCGTGGCTTCCACCGAGAAGGCGCCGATGGCGACGCCCGTCGAAATCGCCAGTTGCTGACTGACGCTGGCGAGCGTGGTCGCGCGGCTCATTCGTTCCGGCTCGACGTCCGCATAGGCGAGGGCGTTGATCGCGGTAAATTGCAACGAGCGGAAGAAACCGCCGACGACCAGAATGATCATGATCAGCAGCAGCGGCGTCGTGATAGTGAACAGCGCGCAGGCGGCGAGGAAGACGGAACTGACGACCGCGTTGACAGTCATGATGTTGCGGAAGCCGAAGGCGCGGATGATGCGGGCGGCGAGTGTCTTCATGCCCATGGCGCCGACCGCCGATGAAAATGTCACGAGCCCAGAGCCGAAAGGCGACAGGCCGAAGCCAACCTGCATCAGAAGCGGCAGCAGGAACGGTAGCGCGCCGACGCCGACGCGAAACAGGAACCCGCCATACATGCTGGCCCGGAACGTCGGCAGGCGCAGCAGAGTGAGATCCAGCACCGGCGAGTCGGTGCGTCTTGCGTGCATCATATAGGCCGCCATCGAGACCGACCCGACCCCGATCAACGCAGCTACAACCGTCCATGGCAGGAGGTTGAGACCGGCGACTGAAAGCCCGAAGGCGATGCCGCCGACCCCCACGCCCGCCAGCACCATTCCGTAAAGGTCGAAGCGTTCGGGATTGTCGCTGCGGATCGGGTCGATGTAGCGCTGCGCCATGAAGATACCGACCAGGCCGACCGGAATGTTGATCAGAAAAATCCAGTGCCATGAGAAATAGGTGGTGATGAAGCCGCCCAGCGGCGGACCGATCACCGGCCCGATCAGGGCGGGCACCGTCACCCAGGCCATCGCGTTGACGAGCGCGCTCTTGTCGATCGAACGCAGCAGCACCAGCCGGCCGACCGGCGTCATCATTGCACCGCCCAGCCCTTGCAGGGTCCGAGCGATCACAAAATCCGTCACCGATGAGGATAGCGCGCAGCCGATTGAGCCGATCATGAACACCACGATGGCCGCGCTGAAGACGGAGCGCGCACCGAACCGGTCCGCGGTCCAGCCGCTTGCCGGAATAAATACTGCCAGCGACAGGAGGTAGGACGTGATCGCGAGCTTCAGGGTCAGCGGGCTGGTGCCGATGTCGGCGGCGACCGCCGGCAGCGATGTCGCAATCACCGTCGAATCCATGTTTTCCATGAACAGGGCGGCGGCGACGATCAGCGGGATCAGGCGTTCTTTGTTCATGCAAGTGCTGAGGGCAAGCGGATGGGAGGCGGGCTGTAGCACCGATTTGGGCCGGCGCGCTATTGCGGAGCGGCCAAGCGTTCCTAAATCCTTGGTGTGTTTGGGAGGGCCAACGATGATCTATGTGCTCGCTGCCTTGCTGCCGCCGCTCGGACTGCTGTTCAACGGTCAGCCATTCTCGGCAATCCTGAACGTGGTCGTGATCGTGTTCTGCGTGATTTTCGGGCTGATTTTCCCCGTCCTTTTCCTGGTGCCGTCAGCACACGCCGTGATTGCTGTCTACATGAAGCGGGAGGATCGCCGGCACCGTGAGGTGGTCGACGCGATCCGGGAGCATGGGCCGCCTCCGAACTATCCGCGTTGAACGGGCGGGAAAAGCCCCTGCATGGCAGCCAGACGCTTTGATTCCCGGGATTGCCGTGCTATCGACCACCGCCAATCCATTCGATGGAACTTAATTCGTCGGCGACGCTAGGGCGTCGCCGACCGGCCATTCCATTCTGATGGGTTTCGCGGCGACCGCGCCGCCCAATGGAGTTGGCGATGGCGCTTGGAAACGGATTTCGGGATATCAAAGAAGCCTACACGTTCGACGACGTCCTGCTCAAACCCGGTGCGTCCGATATCCTGCCCTCCGAAGCCGATATCAGTTCCCGCGTTACCCGCGCCATTCCACTCAACATCCCGATCATGGCCTCCGCCATGGATACCGTTACCGAGGCGCGCATGGCGATCGCGATGGCGCAGGCCGGAGGCCTGGGTGTCATCCATCGCAATTTCGATGCGGAAGGCCAGGCCGCGCAAGTGCGGCAGGTGAAGAAATTCGAGTCCGGCATGGTGGTCAATCCGCTGACCATCGGCCCGGACGCGATGCTGTCCGACGCGCTTGCCCTGATGAGCGATCACGGCTTTTCAGGCATTCCGGTGACGACCGGCGGTAGCGGGGCCTCTCCGGGCAAGCTTGTCGGCATTCTCACCAACCGTGACGTCCGCTTCGCGACTGACCCGCGGCAGAAAGTTTCCGAACTAATGACGCACGAAAACCTCGTGACGGTGCGTGAGGGCGTCAGCGAGGAAGAAGCCAAGCGGATGCTGCACCAGCATCGCATCGAGAAACTACTGGTCGTCGACGAGCAGTACCGCTGCGTCGGTCTCATCACCGTCAAGGACATGGAAAAAGCGGTGGCGCATCCGCTGGCTAGCAAGGACGCGCAGGGCCGGCTGCGGGTCGCTGCGGCAACCACGGTCGGCGAAGGCGGTTTCGAACGCACCGAGCGACTGATCGATGCCGGCGTCGATCTGATCGTCGTGGATACCGCGCATGGTCACTCCAGCCGCGTGCTGGAAGCGGTCAACCGCATCAAGCGGCTGTCGAACGCTGTACAGGTCATCGCGGGCAACATCGCCACGACGGAAGGCGCGCAGGCGCTGATCGATTCCGGTGCCGACGCCATCAAGGTCGGCATCGGTCCGGGCTCGATTTGTACCACCCGTATCGTTGCTGGCGTCGGCGTGCCGCAACTCAGCGCCATCATGGATGCGGTCGAGGCGGCGAGTAAGGCCGACGTGCCGGTGATCGCCGACGGGGGCGTCAAGTATTCCGGCGATCTCGCCAAGGCGCTCGCCGCCGGTGCGGATATTGTCATGGTCGGCTCCCTGCTGGCGGGCACCGACGAAACGCCCGGCGAGGTGTACCTGTGGCAGGGTCGCTCCTATAAGGCCTATCGCGGCATGGGTTCGGTGGGAGCGATGTCGCGGGGGTCAGCGGACCGCTATTTCCAGCAGGACATCAAGGATACGCTGAAGCTCGTTCCGGAAGGCATTGAGGGACAGGTGCCTTATAAGGGACCCGTCGGCAACGTCATGCACCAGCTTGCTGGCGGCCTGCGCGCGGCTATGGGGTATGTCGGCGCGCGCAACATCGCCGAATTTCATGGCAAGGCGCGTTTCGTCCGCATCACCGGCGCGGGCTTGCGCGAAAGCCACGTCCACGATGTCACGATCACGCGCGAAAGCCCGAACTATCCAGGCGGCAGCTAGCATCCTCAATCGAAAGTTTACGCGCAGCACTCGCAAAATGAAGCGAACTTCGCGCCTCGGTGAGGGTAAATCGCCCAAATTGAGCCGCACAGCGGCGCGAAAACGGGTTACTGTGTACTGCCGAGATTTCCTGCGCCGGGGATAGCGCTTTCGTTGCGCCGTTTTTCCGGAAATGACATTAACGGACCATCACAAGAGAATCTAAGAACATGGTCGATTGGACAGACGACAGAATTGGGGAGCTCTCAGATTCCGGTCTCAAAAACCTGCTGGCGAATGCAGAGCGGAAATCGGTCGATGATCTTGTCGCGCGATGCCAGGCGGAGCTCGAAAAACGAAATGCTCTGAAGCCGCGGAAGGCTGCGAAGGCGCGCACCGGTCTGAAGGATTTTGAGCACGAGATGTCGTCGCAGCTTGCTGCCATCGGCCGGCGAATGGCGGAGAAATACGATCTGTCGGAAGAAACCGCGAAGGCGAAGTCAGCCGGCGTCAAGGGCTTCCGGGCGCACAAGCTGGTTGGTGGCGATGGCTTGGCCAAGCTCGGTGGATTGCAGCGCGCGGGATTCGTCGCGGTCGATCGCTACATCTCCTATCGGCGCGGCAACGATATCGTCTCCCTCGGTGTGTTCCTGCCCAAGAATCAGGACATGTCGGAACACAAGTTCTTCGTGATCGCGCCGCAGGCGATGCTCGACGGTGGCGCGCCGGTTGATGCCATCCGCGACAACCACGGCCAGAAGCAGTCCGCCGACGGCGCGCTCATGTTCGATGATCTGGAAGCCGCCGCTGCTGCTTTCGACAAGGTTCTGGCCACGATTGCGGCCTGAGTTCATCCCGTCCTTGCCAAGTCGCGGCGCAATCCAGAGGCAAACGAGATGTCTGTTCAAGCGGTGCTTTTGCCCGTTTTCGTGTTGGTCGGGCTGACGTTCGCCTTGCTGATGGGAATGGCTGTTGCACGGACGAGGTCTTTGAGGTTGGGGGAGACCCGGTTCGAAGATATCGCGCTGCGCGAGCCGAACTGGTCCGCACGCCCCACGCAGATCGCAAACTGCTTCAGCAACCAGTTCGAAATACCAGTACTGTTTTACATCCTGATCGCGTTGGCGCTACCGCTTCGTCACGCCGATCTTGTCATCGTGGTGCTGTCCTGGGTATTCGTCATCACCCGGTTCGTGCATGCCGGCATCTTCGTGACCTCGAACAATGTGCCACAGCGGGGATTGGCGTGGTTCGTGGGCGTGGTGGTGCTGCTGGTCATGTGGATTTATTTCGCGCTCCGCATGATGCTCGTGTAGGCCTCGCCGCCAAGATCGGAAGTCGACCATGACACCCGCCGCGCGGCTCTCCGCAGCAATCGAAGTGATTGAAGCTATCGACAACCAGCGGGTACCGGCCGCGAAGGCGCTCAAGGAGTGGGGCACCGCACACCGCTTCGCGGGCTCCGGTGATCGTGCCGCAGTCTCCGGACTGGTCTACGACATGTTGCGCCGTCAGGCTTCCAGCGCCTGGATCATGGATGACGACACCCCACGCGGCCGTCTGTTCGGAATGTTGAGGCTGGAGCGCGGCATGAATACCGACGCTATCGCGTCGCTGTGCGACGGCAGTCGTTTTGCGCCCGGACCGCTGACCGATGGGGAGCGGCAGGCGTTGACCTCGCGCTCGCTGCTGGACGCGCCCGCCCATGTCGCTGGCGACTATCCGGAATGGCTCGACCCTTACTTAATCGAGGCGTTCGGCGACGATCGCGCGGCGGAGACGGCCGCGATGGCGCGCCGCGCGCCGCTGGATTTGCGGGTCAACACGCTGAAAGCAAAACGCGAGAAGGTTTTGGGATCGCTGCGACATCTCGGCGTGACGGCGACGCCGTGGTCGCCGTTCGGCTTGAGAATCATGCTGGGCGCAGATGCGCGCAATCCCGGCATTCAGGCCGAGGAAGAATTCGTCAAGGGTGACGTCGAGGTGCAGGACGAGGGTTCACAAATCGCGGCGCTGCTGTCCGGAGCCAAGCCGGGCGAGCAGGTGATTGATCTCTGCGCCGGCGCTGGTGGCAAGACGCTGACGCTGGCCGCCATGATGCAGGGCAGGGGCCGTCTTATCGCGACCGATCGCGACAAGCGGCAGCTTGCGCCGATCCATGAGCGGCTGTCCCGCGCCGGGGTGCATAACGCAGAGGTCCGGACCCCGAAAGGGGAAGCCGAACCGTTGTCCGATATCAGGGAATCGGCCGATCTGGTGCTGATCGATGCGCCCTGCACTGGGACTGGCACCTGGCGGCGCAATCCCGACGCGAAATGGCGCATGCGGCCCGGCGCTCTCGACATACGTTTGAAGGATCAGGCTGAAGTACTTGAACGGGCAGTCGCTTTTGTCAAACCGGGCGGACGTATCGCTTACGTCACTTGTTCGGTATTGCCGCAGGAAAATGGCGAGCAAATCCTTAAGTTTATCGACCGGCATTCAGATTTTAGGGTGATACCGCCGTCGCAGACCGCGTCCGTGCTGTGGGACAAGGCAGACGATTTTCTCGCAGCGGTTTATTTGTCGGACGAGGGGCTTCTGATGACACCGCGGCGGACGGGAACGGACGGGTTTTTCGTTTCGGTGATGCGGCGACAGGGATAGGGAGCGCGCCACCCTCCCTGGTCGCATGGGGAGAGGCGGAAGCGTGTGTGTTCTCTTCCTTTCCCCGTTGCGACCCCGCAGCCGCTCGCGTATTTGCTTGCCATGATAGGCAGTTCATCCGCGCTTCCGTCCGCCGAGCATTCCCCTCACGCGATCTCCGCGCACGACAAGATTCTCATCATCGATTTCGGTTCTCAGGTCACGCAGCTGATCGCGCGGCGTGTGCGGGAGGAGGGCGTCTATTCTGAAATCGTACCCTTCCAGAAGGCAGAAGCAGCCTTTCTTGAGATGAAGCCGAAGGCGGTGATCCTGTCCGGCGGGCCGGCCTCAGTGCTCGACAAGGAGGCGCCTGCGGCACCGATGGCGATCTTCAAGGCCGGCGTGCCGGTACTCGGCATCTGTTATGGCGAGCAGACAATGGCCCGGCAGCTCGGCGGCACGGTCGAGGCCGGCCATCATCGCGAATTCGGCCGCGCTGTCATCGAGGTCACCGATGCCTGCGTGCTGTTCGACGGCGTCTGGGAGAAGGGCGGCGCACACGATGTCTGGATGAGCCATGGCGACCGGGTAACAAAGTTGCCCGAGGGCTTCCGGGCCGTGGCGAAAGCGCCGGGCTCGCCGATCGCGGTGATCGCCGACGACGCGCGCAAGTTCTACGCGATGCAGTTCCATCCCGAGGTGGTGCATACCCCCGACGGGGCAAAACTGATCCGCAATTTCGTCCGCAAGGTCGCCGGGTTGAAAGGCGACTGGACCATGCGCGCGTTCCGCGAGGAGGCGATCGAAAAGATCAGGGCGCAGGTCGGTCAGGGCCGGGTGATCTGCGGCCTGTCCGGCGGTGTCGACTCCTCGGTGGCGGCGATCCTGATCCATGAGGCGATCGGCGATCAGCTCACTTGCGTGTTCGTCGACCACGGCATGCTAAGAAAGGACGAGGGCAAGACGGTGGTGGATCTGTTCCGCCATCACTACAACATTCCGCTGGTCCACGTTGATGCGTCGAAGAAATTCTTGGGTGAGCTTGCTGGCGTTACCGATCCGGAAGCGAAGCGTAAAACCATCGGCCGTCTCTTCATCGACGTGTTCGAGGCGGAAGCAAAAAAGATCGCAGCCTTGGGAAAAGGATCGGCTGACTTCCTGGCCCAGGGCACGCTCTATCCTGATGTGATCGAAAGCGTGTCGTTCACCGGCGGCCCGTCGGTGACGATCAAGTCGCACCATAATGTCGGCGGCCTGCCTGATCGCATGAACATGAAACTGGTCGAGCCGCTGCGCGAGCTGTTCAAGGATGAAGTGCGCGTACTGGGGCGCGAACTGGGGTTACCGGAGATTTTCGTCGGCCGTCATCCGTTCCCGGGGCCGGGTCTCGCGATCCGTTGCCCCGGCGAGATCACCCGCGAAAAGCTGGATATCCTGCGTGAGGCCGACGCCGTCTATATCGACCAGATCCGCAAAGCCGGGCTTTATGACAAGATTTGGCAGGCGTTCGCCGTGTTGCTGCCAGTGAAGACGGTCGGAGTGATGGGCGACGGCCGGACCTATGACTATGTCGTTGGCCTGCGCGCCGTGACGTCGACCGACGGTATGACCGCGGACTTCTATCCGTTCGACATGCAATTCCTCGGTGCGACCGCGACAAGGATCATCAATGAGGTCAAGGGCGTGAATCGCGTGGTGTATGACGTGACGTCAAAGCCGCCCGGCACAATCGAGTGGGAATGATTCAGGCCCATCCAAACGCCGCCGAATCTACGCTGAGACACGACTTAACACACTGAAAACAAAAATAAATCTTTCCTATGCCTATCGATATCTATCGGTGGGCATAGATGGCGTTCGGCGGCCTCGCTGACGGGCCTCGCCCCCATTGATCAACCGGAAAAACGAAAGTACCGTCAGGAGCAATGAGGCTCATGACGGTACTTTTTCCGATATAAGGCGCTGAAGTATAAGAGTTTTCTACGCCATCGGCCTCCAAAAACCGCGTGACAGTACTTTTCCGCGAGGAGACCCGAAATGTTGACCGATGCAGCACTCAAGTGCTTGAAACCAAAAGCCAAAATGTACAAGGTATCCGATCGTGACGGCATGTATGTGCGCGTCGCACCGTCGGGTGCCATCTCGTTCAGGCTCGACTATCGGCTGAACGGCAGGCGGGAGACAGTCTATCTCGGCAGATATGCTCGTGATGGAATATCGCTCGCCAAGGCTCGAGAGCTATGCATCGATGCGCGCCGGGCGATTGCAGAGGGGCGGTCCCCCGCCATCGAGAAGCAGCGGGAGAAGCGCCGGATCAAGGAAGCAAAGAGCTTCGGCCAGTTCGGCGAGAAATGGCTGACCAATGCGACCATGGCCGACAGCACGCGCGCGATGCGCCGCTCCATCTTCGAGCGCGAGCTCATGCCCGTCTGGCGGAATCGTCTCCTGACAGAGATCACACCTGACGACCTTCGCGCTCACTGCGGCAAGATCGTCGAACGGGGTGCTCCTGCCACCGCCATTCATGTGCGGGATATCCTGAAGCAGATCTACGGCTATGCCATTCTGCACGGCGAGAAGGTCGCCAACCCGGCCGATGACGTCGGTCCGGCCTCGATCGCCACCTTTACGCCGAAGGACCGCGCTCTTTCGCCCGCAGAGATCCGCATCATGTTCAAACAGCTTGAGCATGTTGCGACGCTGCCGACGATCCGCCTCGGCATGAAGCTGTACCTCCTCACCATGGTCCGGAAGAGCGAGCTGCAGGATGCAGTATGGAACGAGATCGATTTCGACAACGCCGTCTGGACGATCCCGAAGGAGCGCATGAAGCGGTCGAAGCCGCACAACGTCTACCTGTGCCGACAGACGTTGGACATCATGATCGCGCTCAAGACCTGCTCCGGCAACTCCCGATATCTGTTGCCGTCCCGGTACGACGCAGACGCGCCAATGTCTCGTGCGACCTTCAACCGGATCACCTACGCCGTCGTCGAGCGAGCGAAGAAGGAGGGGCTGCCACTGGAGCCTTTCACGGTCCATGATCTGCGGCGGACCGGCTCGACGCTGCTAAACGAGCTGGGCTTCAATAGCGACTGGATCGAAAAATGCCTGGCGCATGAGGACGGGCGTTCATCGCGCGGCGTTTACAACAAGGCCGAGTATGAGGTGCAGCGTCGGCATATGATGCAGCAGTGGGCGGATACGGTTGATGCCTGGATCGATGGCCGGAAGTATGCCCCCACGCTTCTGCCGCAAGCTATGCCCGTGATGGAGCTTGATCCCGCCCTTTGACCGGTCGGGTTTTGCGCTTGGTGACGTCAGGGTGCTGTGCTCGACGGATCGGCGCAGCCCGCCGTGCCATCAGCCAGGCCTCGACCTCGGCGAGGTCCCATACGATACAACGCGGCGAGAGGGCGAACCGACGGGGAAACTCGCCCCTCTGTTCCATCTCGTAAATGGTGCTGTCAGCCATCGGCACCATCTCGCGCAATTGGTGCCGCCGGATCGTTCGTCTGATGTGCGTGGCGGTGACAAAGTAGGCCACGGAGCGCCGGCGTGATGTCGGTGCGGGCGGAGTAAAAACCGTCCAGTGGCTAGGTTGATCCCTTTG